>JAFCDW010000053.1 GCA_017609475.1 Candidatus Pacearchaeota archaeon | reverse complement strand
GAAGGTTTGCCGAAAGGCAAAGTTTGGACGAAGGCAACTTGTTGCCAAAGTCGTTTAATGCCTGTTAGTTGCCCACGATAGTGGCGAGGCTTACGAAGTAAGCCGAAGAGTTCAGGGCGCCTAGCTGAAACAAAAATAAAGAGAAATTTACAAATATAAAAACATCCCTTTAACTAGAAGGTATAACAAGAACTAACCGGCTGCGAAGGCGTGCGAACTTCTTCGTTCAAGCTAATTTTAAAAAGCTACTCATATCTCAAAGTTTCTGCTGGTTTTAACCTCGAAGCTTGTAACGCTGGCATGACTCCAGATATTGCGCCTGTAAAAATCGCGAACAAGATGTTTCCTAAAAATAAATAAAATGGAAAACTCGGTTGTAAAAAACCCCATCCCGCTCTATCTAAGATGATTCTGCCTATCGAAGAGAGAATAAAACCAATGCAAACTCCAATAATCCCCCAAGAAAACCAGATTCAAATAAGAAAATCTTAAAAATATCTGAATTCCTCGCTCCAACTGCTTTCATTGTTCCTATCTCTTTTGTTCTCTCCAGGACAGATGTTGTCATTGTGTTGGATGTGTTAATTGCAGAAACCACTACAGAAACTAATGCAATTAATATAACAAATTTTATTATAATATCTAAAATATTTAGATAACTCTCAATCATCTCTTCAAATGACCGAACAAAAAAATCTTCTTTTCCTTTTTCAAGGTCTCTTGCTTTTCTCAAATTTTTTTCAATATTTAGAATTGTCTCTTCTATTCTTTCTGGATCGACTCTTGCTATTATCCAGCTATAAGAGTTATTTTTATCAGGATATAGCTCATCAATGAAATCAGAGATTATGTAAATATTAGAATCGTCTTGTGGGCTTCCAACTTCGCTATAAAAACCGACTATCCTTAATTTTTGCCCTTGGACTTCTATTACGTCGTTTAATTCATAAGCTTCTGGAAAGATTCTATCCTCTATCATGTAATTGTAACCCAAAACAACCTTTCCCTCATCACCTTTTTTCAAAGCCCTTCCTTTTTCTATTTCAATATTAGAGGTTTCTATCACTAAGGGCTTTTTTGGATCATAAGCAATTAAAAAAGCATGCTTTTTTATGTCCTTCTGCCTTACTTCTGCAGGTTTTATATAAATTCCTGTTGCTTCATAAACCCCTGGAGATTTTTCAACAGCTTCCAAATCGTCCTCAGTCAGAACAAAAGTTTCGCTTAATCCAGTTGCTCCGGCTCCTTTTGGTTGAACAATTATTTTATCAGTAGCGCTTTCTCCAATTGTCTTCTCTACGTATGCATATAATCCAATTCCAAAACTTGTAAAAACAAAAATTGCGGTTATTCCCATGAAGATCGAAAGAATTGTGAAAAAGCTTCTCGACTTTCTTTTCCGTAAATTTCTTAATGAATAAACTACTATCTCCTTTCTTATCATTTTCTTAGTGCTTCTACAGGATTTTGGTTTGCGGCGTTTAAAGCAGGAACAATGCCAGCTGCCGAGCCGATTATGAAACTTTCAACGACTAAGAATAAAACTAAGAACAAATTTATAGAGGGCTTTGCTGTAATTCCAATAAACTTATTAATAGCAAGGACACCAGTAAGAAAACCAGATTCAAATAAGAAAATCTTAAAAATATCTGAATTCCTCGCTCCAACTGCTTTCATTGTTCCTATCTCTTTTGTTCTCTCCAGGACAGATGTTGTCATTGTGTTAATTATCCCAATAGCTCCAATTACTATGGAGATTGAAGCAATTATTATAAGAAACGCTTTGATACCCCCCAAAATACTATTCACCTTTTTTAGAATTGCTTGGGGCGTTTCCACCTCAAAGTCCTCCTCACCTTTTTTAACATCTCTTCTTTTTCTCATTAATTTTTCAATTTCTTCTTTTGCCTTATTAACTAAATCCTTATCTTTAACTTTTACTCCAATGATATCAACTTCATCTCCATATCCCATTAGCTCCTTCAGGTCCTTATCCCCCATAGCAACTGCATTATCAAACAAGAAGCTTCCTTTTTTCTTCATTATTCCGACCACTTCAAACTTCTTTCCCTGGATAATGATTTTTTTTCCAGGCCTTATCTCATTCTTAAAAATTTTATCATAATAATTGTGCCCTAAAAAAACCCTACCAGATTCTCCTTCTTTCAATAAATGGCCCATGTCTGCTTCTGCTCCGATTATCTTATAAACCAGTTCCCTATCCTTTTCTGGGATGGAGATAGCATAGCCAAAATTAACTTCATCTTTATATTCAATTTTGACTTGTTCGACATTTCTTGCGAAAGCTTTTTCGACAGAGCCCAATCTTTCTATTGCCTCTACATCCTCTTTCGTTAAAGGCTTTATTACTCCAGCTCCTGAAAGACCCCCTCCTGTCAAACCTTTTGCTCTGACAGTCAAAAGCTCTGTCGAGCTTACATCGAATTGCGATATAACTGCCTTCTGTAAGCTATCCCCCATTACCATTAGAACAACGACAGAGGAAATCCCGATCAGGATTCCTATAATTGTAAGCCAACTTCTCAACTTCCTTCTTCTTAAGTTTTTAAAAGCCAAAACGATGTAATCTTTCATCTTTTATTTTTGGTGGTCTTTCCATATCCTTCCATCTTTAATCCTTATGATTCTTTTTGCTTCTTTTGCCATCTCCAAGTCATGCGTAACCATAATTATTGTTTTTCCTTCCTCATTAAGTTTCTTAAATATGCTCATAATTTGCTTTCCTTTCTTACTATCTAAGTTACCTGTTGGTTCGTCGGCAAGAATTACCTCCGGGTCGTTCGCTAAAGCCCTTGCAATTGCGACCCTTTGTCTTTCTCCTCCAGAAAGCTTTGTTACAAGGAAATCTTCACGATTTTCTAAACCAACCTCTTTTAACAGTTTTTTAGCTCTTTCCTTTCTTTCCTTTGTTGAATAATTTTGAAACATCATTGGCAACATAACATTTTCAATGGCGGTTAGAGTTGGAATTAAGTTGAAAGTTTGAAAGACAAAGCCTATTTTTCTTCCTCTTATTTGCGCAAGTTCCGATTCTCTTAAGTGTTCAATGTTCTTTTTATCGAGATAAATCTTTCCTTTTGTTGCTAAATCTAACGCTCCTATAAGATTCATTAAAGTTGATTTTCCACTTCCGCTCGGACCAACAATTGCAATGAACTCTCCCCTCTTAACCTCTAAGTTAACATCCTTTACAGCTTGTATGGTACTTTCTCCAATAACATACTCTTTTGTTACATTTTTTAGTTTTATTATGACGCTCTTGTTACATTTTTTAGTTTTATTATGACGCTCATTTTACAAAGATTTATAAATTCTTTTTAACATTTTGTTTAATAATCGAATCGCGAACTTTCGAACTTTATTAAATGACGTGCAACGTTATTAAAAACTTTATTAAAATGAAACCTCTCGTTATTTTAACAGGAATTTTTCTTTTGCTAGCAACGACTGTATCAGCTGTTTGTAATCTAAATGTAAATTTAATAAATCAAGATCCTTATCCAGCGATTCCAGGGGAGTATGTTAAGGTAGTTTTTCAGCTAACAGGAGTAGAAGACCCTGATTGCAAAGGAGCAATATT
>JAFCDW010000014.1 GCA_017609475.1 Candidatus Pacearchaeota archaeon | reverse complement strand
AGCTGCAAGGCAGTGTTCTATCTTTTTTGTTCTGACTTTGTTTTTGAATTCTGGCACAGCTTTGTATCCATAGACATGGCTTTGTACATTCTGGATAAATTCCTCATCAAACCCTAATTTTTCTAAAATCTCTTTTGCTTTTATTCCGTGCTGCGAGACGTTTTCTTTTGTGAAGGGCCAGTCAATATCATGTAACAATCCAAGCATAGCCCAGTATTCTTCATCTTCTCCAAAATGCTTTGCGAGATTTCTCATAATTTCCTCTGATGCAAGATAATGGTTCATATCTGTTTTTGATTTAGTGATAGATTTCAAAAATTCGATAGCCTTTTCTCTTGATATCGGAAGATTTGTTTTTTGGCCCATTTATTCTAAGAATTTATCTTTTCTTTTTTGGTTTGACTAAAGGAAATATTACGCACTCTCGTATCGGTTTGTCCATTAAGCATGCAAAGAATCTTTCAGATACTCCAAATCCACATGTTGGAGGCATTCCGTATTTCAACGCTTCAATAAAGCTTTCATCTTTCTCGTGAGCTTCTTCATGCCCGCTCTTTTTTAATTCCATTTGCCTATTGAATCTTTCTTCTTGATCAAAGGGGTCGTTGAGTTCAGAATAGCCATTTCCCATTTCACTTCCTGCTATAATTACTTGGAATCGCTCTACCTTCCTTGGATCTTTTGGATTTTTTTTTGCAAGAGGGGAAACTTCAACCGGTTGATTTATTAAAAATCCAGGACCCCCTATCTTTTTTCGACAATATTTCCAAAGAGCATCCACTAATATCCACTTATCCTGCTTTGGATCATATTCTATTTTCAATTCATCGAGTTTTTTCATTATTTTCTCTTTTGTTGAAGAATAAATATTTATCTTGGTATACTTTTCTATTGTGGTTTCGTAGTCATATAACTCCCACTCTTTTCCAAGATCCACTGCATATCCTCTGCTTTTAAATTTTAGTGTTCCTAGAACTTCTTTTGCAACTTCTCGATACATTTGCTTTACCAGTTTCATCCCATCATCTTTGTTTGCATACGCCCAGTAAAATTCCATTTGGGTATAGTCTTGTAGATGCTCTGTATCTATCCCTTCATTTCTAAATTGCCTCCCTATTTCAAACGTTTTTTCAAATCCTGCAATCATGAGTTTTTTTTGCCAGAGTTCACCCATAGAAATCCTGAGGTAGACGTCAATATCAAGAGCATTGTGATGTGTTTTGAAAGGAGTAGCGTTCGCTCCTCCTGCGCATGTTTCCAATACAGGAGTCTCAACCTCTATAAATCCTCTCTTTTTTAGGAAGTTCCTTATTGTGTTCCAGAATTTGTCTTTTTTTATGAACATTTCTTTTACTTCAGGATTCGTTAGGATTTCAAGATATCTCTTTCTTAGCCTTTCTTCTTCGTTTTTTAGGCCATGCCATTTTTCTGGAAGTGGTAGGATGTTTTTGGCAAGAAGTTGCACTTCTTGAACAAGAATTGAAATCTCGCCAGTTTTGGTTTTAATTATTTTTCCTTCAATTCCTACAATATCTCCAATGTCCAAATATCTTTTAAAAAACTCGAAAGTTTTGGAAGGAGTTTCCCCTTTTTGGAAAACGAGCTGGATTTTTCCTGAAAAATCCATAAGATTTGAGAATGCGATTTTCCCTATTTCCCTTCTTGACATGAGTCTTCCGGCGGTTTTTACTTTTGAGCCTATCGGAACTTTTTTGCACTCTTCGACACTTTGCTTTTTTTCATATTTCGAAGGGTAAGGGTTTATTCCAATCTTTTTTAGCTCGTTAAGTTTTCTTATTCTCTCTCGAATTATTTGTTCTTCTCTTCCCATTTTCTGGTTTGTAACTCTTTATCTTTTTTGATTTATAAAATTATATATGGAGTATTTTGAAACTTTTGAAATTCTGGAATTTTTCTCCTTTTATTTCAACTTTCCTTATTTGGGCATGCTTGGGTCCTTTTTTGCAAAGTTCGATCATTTTATTGACATTCTCAGAATCTCCTTCAAGAAAAATTTCAATTCTTCCGTCTTCTAAGTTTCGAACGAATCCTTTTACATTGTAGCGTTCGGCGTTCTCTTTTATAAACGCCCTGAAAAATATATTCTGCACAATTCCTGTAAGGTATATTCTGACGGATTTTTTCATACCATATATAGTCTTAGGGGTTTTTTATATCTTGCTTGTGCAAGGGAAACCTTCTTCTCAGCGAGTCCCCTCTTAGATTCCCCGTCTATCCAACTCATTATTTACTATTGCAACGACTTGGCTGGCGAAGTATGTTCTCGGACCAACTGAAACCTTTATTGCCATTTTCTTCAACCTCCTTAACTCTTTTTTCGGAAGCCCTTCGTGGTCTCCGACGATGAAGACGCATTTTTTCGGAATTTTTATTTCTCTTATGTCCTTCCCTTTTTTGTCAAGAATGAAAATTTCATTTCCTTCGGATTCCAATTCCTCAATAACCTTTAAAAAACTTTTCTTTTCGACGAAGCATCCGGGCAAAACTTCTGTTTTTCTTCCTTTTTGGTATTTATACAAAATTTTCTTTAGGAGGTTTCCTACATCTTTTTTCGAGATTGTTAGTTCATCTTTTACTTGCATTTCGATGTGCTTTGGCGGATCTGGCATTCCATAAAAGACTAGATGAAGTTTTGTATCTTTTCTAAACGCATGAGAGAGAAAAAAGCTTGCAATTATCACGTGTATTGCAATATCCATTCGTCCGGCTTTCATTAGGTTTCCTTGAGAGAGTGCTTTCCCAGATGTCGCCGCTTTTGAAGAGAAATATACGAATTGTCTCATACTTTTAGATAATGCTTAACTTTTTAAACTTAATCGCACGATATTTAATTTACATTCCGGTTTTTGATTACTCCTCTAACAGATTCTAGAAATTCTTTAGATAGTCCAGGATACTTTTGAAATAATTTTATAGTTTTTTTGGTTGTTTCCAAATAGAGTTTCATTTTATCCGCAAAAGACGGGCTAAATTTTAAGACCTTTTTTTCTAGGTCTTTTTTTATGTCGATTGCACTATCTACTAAGCACCCTAGTTCTGCAATTTCGCAAAAAAACTCATAAAATTTCTTATTTAGAGTGTTTGGTGCATAGCAATATTGCTTTATGAGAGAGTATGCGCAATTTGCTGTTTGTCTTCCAATTTCTTTTCTGCTTGCGATGTATTCCTCCATCGTAGGCGAATCAGATTCTAGGACTGCTGCTGTATAGAGTGCTTCGAGTTCTTTTTTCATTTTTGGAAAGCTTTCTTTTTTAATAACTTTTTTGAAATTTTCTGTTGCTATAATCAGGGCGCTTTTTTCTGTTTGTCCGTTTTGACACAATTCTTCCAAGCCTTTTGCCCGATTCTTTTTTCCAGAAAGACTTCTTTCTATCTCCTCCTTTATTGCTGAAAGCCCCTTATTTTTTTCGTCAATTTCATCATCAACTACCTTTAGCCAGAGAAAGTAGGCTTTAGTTGCTTCAACAATTTTTTCAAAGTCAAATTTAATTTTAAAATATTTTAAAAATTTCGTTATTTTATATGGAAGGCGCAGATAGGGAGAATACCTTTTATCCTTTGATGCAATCCTTGAAAGGTCTCTCATTCTTTTTCGAGTTTCCCCATTGCAGAATGTTTCTCTTAAGGAATGTTCTCGCCAATTTGCCATGCCCTTATTTGTGTTATTGCGTATTTAAATGTTACTATGATTAAGTAGCATCTCTTATTCGTAAGAAAAATTGCTAAGAGATAGTTTTTATTCCTCCTCAGGAGGCTAAAGAAGAATTAGTCAATCGGTTGAAGGACAAATTTGGGTTTGGCAATTATTCCTCTCTCATTGACTATTTCATATATCCCTATAAATTTCTCTTTGGCGAATGCACAAACCAAACCGTTTATCTCTTTTTTGATTGGTTTAATATACTTTTCATAAATCGGGGAACCGTGGAGAACTCTTTTTACATAGCACTCTTTGACCTGTAGGGAAGGATAAAGTTTTGAGACAATTTCTGCTGGAATAATCATTCTTTTTAAGCTTTCTTCCCTACCCTTTTCACATTCCTTGATAGCTTTTTCGAATTCATATAAATTTATCGAAGGATATTTTTCATCAGTTTCTTTAAAAATTCCTGCCCTTACCCTCCTAAGCTCCAGCATGTGGGAGCCGATTTTTAGTTCATTTCCTAAATCGTGAATAAGCTTCCTAATATAAGTTCCGCCCTCGCACTCGACGTGGAATAAGATATCCATTCCGTCTTGCTCGATTAGTTCGAATTTTTTTATCTCCCTCTGGCGCTCGACGCGAGCGACTCGCGAGCGAACCGGAGGCTTTTGGACTATTTTTCCAATGAACTTTTGATTGATGGTTTTTTGAATGTCTTCTAATTTCATTTCTTTGTGGAGCTTCATGACTCCAACATACTCCTTATCGTGATGTATGAAATATTCGGTTAAACGACATGCTCTATTTATTGCAATAGGAAGAACTCCGCTGACCTTTGGATCTAAGGTTCCGAAATGGGATGTTTTTCTAGCTTTTAGCTTTTCCTTCACAAACTCAGAAACTTGAAAAGAGGTTGGGCCGCTTGGCTTATCAATATTTATTATTCCGAATTCTAAGAGTTCTCTGACTGTTTTCTTCTTTTTGAGTTCTTCTAAGTTTATCTCTTTAGGCATTTTTATATTATGCTCTTTATCCTATATAAAAATTTTTGAATTGGCGACGCTTAGCGTTTAAACTTAGCATTCAATAATTCTGCCAGGGTTTTGTGTAAAGAAAATTTTTAATGGAAAGTTGATGATGGCCCCCGGATTTTGCTAGAAGGATGTGCTAGCTTTTGAATTTATTTTTTCAAGTATTCTCTTTTCTTTTTATCAGGAAGTTTTTCAACAGCATACCTTAGCATTGTTCGGGGCATAATTGTATGGTGTCTCTTTAAAAAATCCTCTTCTTTTTTTAGTTCCCTTTTTCCAATCTCTCTCAACATCCAACCAACAGCTTTTTGAACTAAATTATCTTTATCTCTAAGCAAAACTTTTGAAATTCTTAGCGCCTCCTCGAATTTGTTTCTCTTTATGAATTCATAACAAGAGACAATCGCAACCCTTCTCTCCCACGGGTTTTTTGATTCAGCGAGTTTATACAAAACTTTTTTGTCTTTTTCAATTAAGAATTTTCCTAATATGTTTGGAGCAGAAAGGTCTACAAGGTCCCAATTATTTACATACCTTATATTTTTTATATAAAAATCAGCGATTCGGCTTTTTTCATTTTCATCGTTCGAGTTCTCATATTTCAAGCAGAGAATTAAAAGTGCCGTAAGGCGATATTCGTGTACCTTACTGTGAAGCATCTTTTGAAGTTTCGGCAAGCTCAGGTTTAGATATTTTTTAGCAATTCTCCTTAATTCTGGAACAGGTATCCCAAGAAAAAACTCTTTTCTTTTACCTTTCTCTTCTTTAGTTTTAAAAAATCTTTGAAGGCTTCTTGCTCTCTTTAAATCCTTTTTGGATTGGAGCTCTTTTATGAGTTCGGCTAACATGCTTTTATTTTGCTAGTGCTTTTCTCGGCTGCCTTTTTGGGACTTTTGCTTTTGGTTCTGCGACGTGCTTGGATTTTTTTATCTCGATTTTTTTGGTTTCTTCGACAGACAGAGTCTTTTTGTTAGCTTCTGACTTTTTTTCCTCCACTTCTTTTTCTTCTTTTTGCTTGGGTTTTTCTTGTAGTCCCTCTTTGGCTTTTTGAAGCAAACTTTTTTTCTTTTCTGCTTTTTCGAGAGCTTGTTTCTCAATTCTCTCTTCTCTGGCTTTTTTGAATTTAAGTTTCGTGGGATACTCGACGAGCTCAACTTTGACCTTTTCTCCCTCTTTTGTTGCTTTCACTTTTACTTTTGCAGGGGGATTTTTAATTCCCCTAGCCCACAGAAACTCATTAAGGTATTTATCTATTTTTATTTTGTTTAGATCTCTATCATAAATTTTCATATGTCTAACTAAGAACTCCTTTATGGCTTTTATCGCTTTCGGAGTCCTTTTGTATCTCGGAGCTTTGCGGAATTTTTTTCTTAGAGGAATAATATACTCCCTTTCAATTTTCTCTTTTTGTTCTTCTTTTTTAGCCATTTTATCCTAGATGCGATTTTTTAATTTTCCTTGGCTTTATGTGCAACTTTGTTCTCCTCCATGACCTCCGGTATTTTGTCATGAAAGAGGGATGTATTTTTTTTCCAATTCCATATTTTTTCAAGACAGCCCATACAGGGGCCCATTTTGTTTGTTTCGCTTTTTTTGCAAGTCTTTCCTTTTTTTCTTTATTTTTGATTCCCATCTTATTTTATGCTCTCCAAAAGTTTTTTTCCTTTTTCAGTTAGCCTTCTTCCGCATTTTTGAGATTTTACTCCCTTAATTGGTTTTACGATTTCGGTGAGTCCAGCCGCATCAGCTTGCTGCAGAATAGTCCTAATTATTTTTCCCCCGGCCTTTTTGAATTTCTCAGGTTTCGATCCCCTGTTTTTCTTTGCTCCATATTTTGTTCTCAGCCTGCTGACACCGACAGCCCCCCTTCGATAAATTTGCCTGAGAATGCTTGCCGCTCGTTTATACCAAAAATCCTCATCGTCTATTGGCCTTTCTTTTGCTGAACAAGATTTTACAAATAGAGCCCATTCTGGAACTTTAAATTCAGGAATCTTCTTAAGAGCATCCGCTAATTTTTTATTATACTCATGCGGGTCTAGTTCATAAACTGGATTCATTTTCGCTTCAACGGAATTCTTTTGTTTGATTAGTTGTACTTAATCTTATTTAGGCATTCCTTTCGGAATTAGAATGTTAGCCCGCGGCTAACAAGGTTATGGAATTTTTTTAGTTTATAAACTTATTGATAAGAGCTTTAGTAGGAATAAGGAATTGGGTTTGCTTGATCTAACTTTTCTTTTTTTCTTTTTGATATTCCTACTTTTATTAGGATTATCCCTGAAATTATAAATCCTATTCCTACAACTTTTGCAAAGATGTCTGATGAGAGTCCTCCAGAGGATTCTCCGCTTTGTGCTGGTGCTGTGTCGTAGTTTACTTCATTCTCGTCTTCCGTCTGGTTTAATTCTGAAAACGGAGGGGGAGAGGGGGGTTGGGATCCGTTGTAGCCTCTCTTACATTTCCCTTCAGAGCAAATCTCTCCTGAGCCGCACCCAATTTCTGTATATTCACAGAGATTTGAGGAACTATTGCAGAAATATTCTTTCACTTTTTTTAGAGAGGAACACTCATCAGTATAAATTCCGTTTTTGTCGGTGCAGTTTCCTAGGATTGCTGGTTCAATGCCTCCGTCACTATCCGAGCAGTTTTGTTGAGCAACACATGCGCCATCTATGCAAACTTCTCCAGCACTTAAATTGCAAGTGTAAATTAAATATTTTAGCTCTCCCGAGGAACAGTATGTTTCATTTAGGGTTGTGGAATTTATACAAGAGTCTTTCCAAATGGTATTTCCAAGTGTCGAGTTTCCTGCTATGTGAAAGTCGTAATCAGAGTTTTCGGTTTTGTCTGTTGAGACGCATCCTCCCTCGCATTTGAGTGTAGTTTGGTTGCAGGTCCCGATTTCGCAACCGCATATTGTGCAATTTTCTACTAGTTCTAAATTAGAGTTGCAGTACAAGGGTTTTGTTGATGAGCAGCTATTTACAGGCGTTCCGTCACTGCACTTTGGCGGTTCAACGCACGCACCATTGACGCATATCTTTCCTAGTGAAGAACAGTTATAGGTTGTGCTTCTGCAAAAGCTTCCGGTTTCTCCAGAGATGCAATAATATTCTGTTAGCACCTCTCCAGAGCATTTATCCGGGTACCCATCAGTAGAGTCTTGGCATGTTCCGCTAGTGGAAGGGTTATCTCCATTATCTGTATCCGTGCAATCGTTTCCTCCACCTCCAATTGCGCAACTTGTCATCGGGAAATTTTGTAGGGCAATGCAAGTTATTCCGATTAAGAAAATTAGACCAATTACAATTTTTATCAAAATTACTTTGGAATTTTTCTCCATTTTAACTTTTTTAGCTTAGTTCTCTATATCTTTTTACCTCGATTTTACAATGGTTTAATTCGCTTCTGTGGTTTTCTCCACTTTTTGATACATATGGTGAACCCTATAATCTTTGCAGTAAATCGATCTCCCAGTGCTTCAAGAAGTTGCTCTGAGTAGTTCCTTACGATTTTTTTGTTATGTCCTCCACTTTTCAGGACAGAGATTTTAACGTTCTCGTGATATTTGAAGTTGTTTTTTAGAGTTTTGATGAAGTTTTCCGTTATCCCTGCTTTTCCTATTTGCATGCATGCGATTGAAGCCATTTTTCTATTTCTCTCTTTTTTATTATTATTTTTTTTGGAGGTTTTTTTATTTTCCATGTCCCTTTTTTTGCAAAGAAGGGTTTCTTTATATCTTTTCCTGTAAAGACGTGCATTTCAACATCTTTTCTTGTGTCTCTCCATGCTTGACTGCGAGCAGCACACACAATCCCAGCTTCCTTTATTTCTGCTTTAGAAGGGCTTTCTTTTAAGATGACACAAAAGGGGCTTCCGGGAGCAACAGTATGCAGGATTGTGTTCTCTTTTCCTTTGAAAAGTTTCATTAGTTCGTCGTTGTTTTCTGCGTTTTTTCCTAGTAAAATTTTGGTTCCTGATCTTAAGATGTATTCTCTGAATCCGCCCATTTTATATTTTTGTTATCTTACACCTTTCCGAAGACCAGAAACTTTTTAAAACCTCTGATTTATATATTAAACTAATTGTTGCTCGTTAACTAAATTTATGATGTGGTGAGAGTGAGATTATGGAAGATGACGAAGCCTTTTCACAAATCCCCTCCTGTTGGGCAAGAAATTTCGTGTGTAATGTACAGGGTAAAGAGAGAGTTCTTGCTAGACAATTCTCAATTAGAAAAAGTTCTTCTCGGAGCTTTGGAAAAAGAGAAATTTAGTGTTCTTGATGTTTCTTCTTATAACTTTAGTCCGCAAGGATTTAGTTTCATCGCTCTTTTGGCAGAATCGCATTTGGCTGTTCATACCTATCCAGAGTACGGCTCTCTTTATTTTAATATGTATAGTTGCAGGGGTCCTAAGGATTCTGAGCCAGTTTTTAATTATGTTATAAAGGAGCTTTGCCCTGAAAAAATATTTTTTCTTAATAAAGGGAAGGTTCCTGCCGACGCCGCGGTTCTTCGTTGGATAGCTCAGGAGACCAATTACCAATAGCAAATTCTATCGACGGCGCATTCATAAAAGCATTGAAAAACGGCTTCTTGCGACGATTAATTCTCGACTTTTTTGAGCCAAGCATCTACGACCTTTAGGCACTTTTTCTGGTTTGGCCAGGTCAATTTTTTAAGAGCCTGGGAAAAATTAGCCCATTCGTAAGCAGAGTGCTCGGCATCTTTGTTCTTTTTTAAATTCACCTTTCCTTTTTCTACTTCGGCGGCGAAAAGAGTAAATGTTTGTCCAATTATGCTTGGCCTATCTTTAAGTTCTTTTTGATAACGGTATTTCCCTTTTATCGGAAATTTTTTTATCTTTTTTACTCTTAGTCCTGTTTCTTCTTTGACTTCCCTTAGCACCCCTATTTTCTTAAATACCTTTTCAATCCCTTGCAAACCTCCTTTTGGAAATTCCCATCCTCGCCAGTGCAGCTTCCTGCGTAAGATTAGATACTCTATCCCTTTTTTCGTTTTTGCAAAAACTACAACGAAAATTCCCGGTCTATATTTGCCTTTCATTTTTCCTTTTCGAATTGTGTTTTATAAAGCCTATAATATTCTCCTCTTTTTTTAATTAATTCGCCATGTTTGCCCTCTTCGACTATTTTTCCTTTTTTTAGCACTATAATCCTATCGACATTTTTTATGGTTGATAATCTATGTGCAATTATAAGAGCAGTCCTATTTTTTGTTAATTCTTCAATGCTTTTT
>JAFCDW010000013.1 GCA_017609475.1 Candidatus Pacearchaeota archaeon | reverse complement strand
CTCCTATAATGATCGAACTTGTGAAAACGCCTGGCTTGCTTAAGGCAACAAAAACTACATCAAGAGTTTTGCTCTCTCCAGGTCCTAGCTCAAAGGGGGTCATATTGAGAAGAATCATATTGGAAAGAGAAGTTACGCCTACTTCTACCTTAACTGTCGAGTCTCCCGGATTTGTAACAACGATATGATCCTCTCTATTTGTATTTACTGCAAGCTCGACGTTGAAAGAGGTTCACCTTCTCCTTCCTCTGAAGGTTGCTTAACACATTTTCCAGAACTACAGACATAGCCAGAAGCACAGCTCCCACAATCTATTGTCCCCCCACAACCGTCAGACCATGTCCCACATTCATAGCCCAGGTCTGAACAAGTTTGGGGCACACACCAAAAAAACCCTTCAATATACTTATTGGGATTAAGAATTATATTTCCTGTTCCTCCGGAATTTAAAGAAATAACATCAGCATTCATCGACGGAAAAGTACCCAAAAACATAACCACAAACAAAATCCAAAAGCACTTACCCATTTTACAATCTACCCTATAAACATATAAAATAAATAATCCCTTCTTTTAATATTTATCACCATTGTTCTTCGTAATCTCCCCATAAAACTTTGAATAATTTGGACTTTCGAAAACCCTTCTAACTACCCCAATAATCGAGGGCACCTTTCCTTTAAGATATGCCTCGTCGTGCCGTAAGGACCTCTCAATATAAATTCTTCCATTCCTCATAAAAACCGCCCTAGGCCTGTCCAGCATTCTACCGAAAGACCTCCTATTAATCGAGAAAATAATTCCTTCACACAAACCTAAAAAATTTACTCTTGCCTCCAAACCCCTAATCACCTCGTCCGGAAAAAGGTCGCGAACAATCCTAAAATCCTCTGCTTTGTAGTGTAAATCGTAATTATATACCCCATCATTTAAAATCTCAACTTTTTCTGGAATATTCAGCAAAACCAACTTATAACATGAACTCTCCCTAAAATTACAAGAAATTCCCTCAACAACGGCATCGAATTTCAACTTGCCATTTAACCACATTCTATTAAAAATCCTTAAAATAGTTTATATAATTTGTTAGAGTCCAAAAAATATACTTCACGACAACCTTCAAAAATCCCGAGAATCCCAAATGGAATTTAAATAAATTTTTATATTAAGACCTCTTAAATAGCGCATGAGGAAGGTTTTGCTAGATACTAATTTCATACTTACTTGCATCAAAGAGAAAATAGATTTGTTCGAACAGTTGCTCGGATACGAGATTTTCATTCCGATACAAGTCATAAGTGAACTAAAAAAAATAGATAAATCAGGATTGGCACTTAAAATACTCTCCAAACAAAAGGTTAAAGAGGTTGATCTAAAAACCGACTATGCCGACGAAGGAATAATTAGATTTGCTCAAGAAAATCCAGAATTTGTAATAGCAACCCTTGACAGAGCAATCAAGAAAAAAATAAAAAATCCCTTCCTTACGATAGTAAAAGGAAAGAAGAGGGTTGAGCTTTTCAATACCCATTAAGTTTTTAAATCGACCTTTACTTAAATTTCTATGTTCTATTTGGTGGAATTAGAGGATTATGTAAGAGTAGAGCCAAAGTTGTTTGGACTTCCGACGCTCGAAGCTGTCGAACAACAACTTAAAGAAACTTATGCAGATTATTACAGCAGAGAGCTAGGTAAAGTTGTTTGTGTAGTTGAAGTCACAAGCGTTGGAGAGGGAATCTTAATCCCAGGAGATGGAGCAGCATATTATATTTCCAATTTCAAACTTTTAACGTGGAAACCCGTGCTTCAAGAATTAGTCTTCGGAGAAATCTCTGAAATTACTAACTTCGGAGCATTCATCAATATGGGAGTCATGAGAGGAATGATTCACATCAGTCAGACAATGGATGACTATGTAAGTTTCAGCAAAAGTGATGCACTTATAGGAAAATCAACAAAAAGAACCCTCAAAGTAGGAGACCTATGCCTTGCGCGAATAGTTGCGATAAGCCACAAAGGTAACGAACCGAAGTTTAGTTTAACAATGAGGCAACCCGGCTTAGGAAAGTTGGAATGGATTAAAGAAGAAAAGCTAAAAAAAGAAAAAGAAGCAAAAAAGGCCGCCAAAGCCGAAAAGCAGTCAAAAGGAGGTAAGAAAAAATAAAAATGGCTAAGCTAAAAGCTTGCAGAAAGTGCAGAACAATTTACGAAGGAAAGGATAAATGCCCTAATTGCGAATCCAAAGAATTTACAGAAAATTTCAAAGGGAGAGTAATAATCCTTGATCCAGAAAAATCGGAAATTGCAAAAAATTTAAAGCTAACCAAGAAAGGAGATTTTGCAATAAAGACAAGATAAAATGGAAAATTTCAAAATCTTATCGGAGTTCGATAATGCTCTCTTCAAGAGAAAGGAAATTCTCTTCCAAGTTAATTCGAGGATCGCTCCAAGCAAGGAGGAGGTCGTCGAGTTCCTTTCAAAAAAATTTTCGTGCGATCCAGAAAGGATAGCTCTCAAAAAAATTTTGGGAGAGTTCGGTAAGCAAATTTTTAAAATTAGTGCAAAAATTTACGAGACGAAAGAGGACAAAGAATATTTTGAAATAAAAACTAGAAAACAAAGAGAGGCAGAAAAAAAAGCACTGGAGGAAAGGATAAAAGCAGAAAGAGAAGCAAGGAAAAAAGCTGAGGAAAAAAGTGAAGAAAAAAAAGAAAAGGAGGAAAAAACTGCGAACGAAGAACAAAATAACGAGCAAAAAGATCAAAAATAGGAGGATAAATGGGAAAAAAGAAAAGAGCTGTAAAAAAAGGGAAAAAACCGCACAAAAATAAACCTACTAGTAAGAAATATTCAAAATATAAAATTGAAGGAAACAATATCACAAGAGCGCCAGTATGCCCTAGATGCGGACCTGCAATTTTCTTGATGGTTGCAAAAGATAGGCTTTATTGCGGAAAATGCCATTATTCCGAATTTCTCAATAAGTCTTCTGATAAATCTGGTTCTCAATCTGATAACAAATCGAACGGATCTGTCGAAAGAGGTGAATAATATATTGGAACCTCAGGGACATGATAAAATCTAAAATATAGATAAAAGAGTATAAAACCCTGGGAGATTCTCCAAATCAAGCAAACAGATGATTTGGAGCCTCTCCTGGGGAAAAAGAGGTGTAAAAATAATAAATGCTTCGAGTATTTAAACTTTTCGCTTGTTACTCTTAAAAAATGACAAAGCAACACCAGAACAAAGTAGTAGCCGGTGCGTGAAGAGTTAATAACTCGCCCGTAGTCCTTTTAAAAATTTTTAAGAACTACATTTTACTAACTACATCATGTATTATTTGCCGTAGAAGCAAATAAGGCCAATTACTTAATCCCATAAATGCTTAAATAGTGTGATTACTTTGAACTAGTATGGTTAAACCCGAAGGCAGGGTTCGAAGTAATTACGAACTAATAAGGGAGCTAACAAAAAAACTCGAAAAAGAAGAGATTAGAACAGAAGAGGAAGACATGATTGATTTGCTAATTTTTTATAACACTCTCATAGGAGCATATACTGCCAGAAAAAAATATCCAGAGAATTTCATAAAAGAGCGGCAAATTGTCGGAAGAGTTAGCGAAGCGGAAGAAATAGCAAAACAGCACGAAAAATGTTTAAAACTTCTAAGGCAGAACTCTCTAGAAAAGATTGTAAAAAGCCTTTCGTTAGAGGCAGAAAAAATAGAAGAACCTTACAAATGTGAAAAAGAACTCTATTCGTGCTTGCTCATAGCCAAAGGAGACGTTACAATGGCTAAAAGAATTGGAAAAAGAATAATAATCCGGCTAAATTCTCTGAAAAAATCTTTTGGAAAAAGCTCGTACGAGAGAGAAATAAAAAAAGGCTTTTGTGAGGAGCAGTTTGCGATGGCAGAGGCAGCATTTTATGAACTCAAAGATTCTTTTTGGAAAGGCCTTTCCTCGAACTTTTTTTATACTCCTTAGTTTCTCTTTAATTCTACCAATAGCCAAAAAGCAAACTCAAGAGCTAACTTTAGAAGCTGCTTTTTTCAGGCGATTCACTATTGCAACACCTATCCCTCTTTCCTCCACTTTTTCAACTAAGATTACGTCGGTCTCCTTCTCCAACTCCCTAAACCATTGAAAAAGGTTAGCAGCTAATTCTTCTAGAGAAGAATATTCTCTCACAAATCCTGTACTAATCTTTTTGTCAATCCCTCCTCTAACTCTCTCGCAGCTGGCTATTATTCCGATCCTCTTCCCATCATGCCTTTCTATATCCCTTTTCAGATTCTCGCTCAAAATCAGAGGCACTTTTGGAGAGTAATGGCGATATTTCATTCCAGGGCTTTTTACTTTCTTCTGGGGTGGGCTGGATAAACCAAGAATTTTCACACTCGGCAACCATTCTTTTAATTCTTCTATTCCAATCTTTCCTGGTCGAAGTATTTCTCCACTAACCACGTCAATCACTGTACTTTCAAGACCTATCTCAGTTTTCCCTCCATCTATAAGAACAATATCTTCTTTAAAAAAGTCCTCAATCACGTGTTCCGGAGTAGTTGGAGAAGGACGGGTTGACTTGTTTGCACTCGGAGCTGCTATAGGAATATCGCATAGTTTTTTAGCAATCGGGTGTGACGGCATTCTAACTGCAATAGTATCCAGTCCTGCACTCACAATCGCAGGAACTTTCTTGTTCCTCTTAAAAATTAAGGTCAACGGACCTGGCCAGAACTTTTCCATCAAAAGATGAGCTTTGGAGGGAATTTCTTCAACTAAATCCCCAAGCATCTTTAAATTGTTTATATGAACTATAAGAGGATTGTCTGGAGGCCTGTTCTTAAGCTCAAAAATTTTTTTAACGGCTTTCTCGTCGAACGCGTGCGCTCCTAAACCGTATACAGTTTCTGTTGGAAATGCTACTATCCCCCCTTTCAAAAGCTTTTTCTTTACATAGTCCAATTTCTCGTCGAGATCCCCTTCTCTTATTATCTCCATTTTACTATCTCTCGCATTATTTTCACTTGATATTAGTTTATGAATTTTTTGCCAAAGCGCGTCACTAAGAAGCAAATAGTTGGCTGGGTGGATGAGGTGACAAGGCAAAGGGATAAGATAAAAACACTTTTAAATTGAGCAAATTTAAATAAATTAGACTAGACAAACTCGTTGCTTGGCGAACTACCTCCACAAAAACTAAAGCATTACATAAGCAAACCCTCTCTAAAGAGCTTTCAAATAAACTAAGCCCCGATCGCATAAGGGTATTGCACCGGATTGCTAATCCGGGTCCGTAAGGACATCCAGGTTCGAGTCCTGGTCGGGGCGTTTAATCTCACGTGATTCTTAATGGGATACAAAAAAGTTTCAAAATTCTCTACACCAATTAGTTTAAAAACCTCCTGAATTTCTTTCGATTATGAATTTGCTTATTTTGGGAATTGATGATGCTGGAAGAGGGCCAGTAATTGGGCCCATGGTCCTCGCAGGATGCTTAATTCGAGAAAATGCTCAAAAAGAACTAAAAAAGCTCGGCGTCAAAGATAGTAAACAACTTACTCCTCGAAGGAGAGAATTCCTAGAAAAACAAATAAGAAAACTCGCTGAAAAAGTTGCTGCTGTAAAAATATCCCCAAAAACAATAGACCAGAGTCAGGAAAAAGGAATCAAGCTTAACGAAGTCGAAGCTATTGCTTGCGCTAAAATAATTAATAAACTGAACGACGGAAAAGAAAAAATAAAAGTTTTCCTTGACTGCCCTTCATCAAGCTTAAGAAAGTGGTCGGAACTCCTCAGAACAAAAATAAAGAATCTAGCAAATCTAGAAATTTATTGTGAGCACAAAGCTGACAAAAATCATGTATCTGTTTCTGCAGCATCTATAATTGCAAAATGCATTCGAGAAAGAGAGATGAAAAAACTAAAAGAAAAGTACGGGGAAGAAATGGGCTCTGGCTACCCCTCGGATCCCCTAACAATCTCTTTTTTGGAAAAAAAAGGAAGGAAATACAAAGATAAAGGAATCTTCAGGAAATCCTGGATCACTTGGCAAAGAGCAAATGCAAAAGCCGTCCAGAAAAAACTGTTTTGAGAGGAATAGGGGCACAAATAAAAACTTAAAAACCTGTCAAACTTTTTTCGTGTTATGACTTACATAAAAAGATTAGTAATGAAAGGATTCAAAAGTTTTGCACGAAAAACCGAACTTCCTTTCACGCCAGAGATAAACGTCATCGTCGGCCCGAACGGATCGGGAAAATCGAATATTACTGATGCTCTATGTTTCGTTCTCGGAAGGTTGAGTATGAAGTCCCTACGTGCAGCAAAAGCGAAAAACCTCATTTTCTTGGGAAACAAAGCCATTCCTCCGTCGAAAGAAGCATCTGTTGAAATTATTTTAGATAACTCCGATAAATCTTTCTCAATTAAAAGTTCGGAAGTTTCAATAAAAAGGATTGTTAGAAAAAATGGGCAAAGCACATATAAAATCAACGGAGAAACAAAAACACGGCAAGAAGTTCTCTCTCTTCTAGCGCAGGCAGGAATTGACCCGTACGGATTTAATATAATTCTTCAAGGAGAGATACAAAATTTCGTTAGAATGCACACTGAAGAAAGAAGAAAAATTATAGAGAGCGTAGCAGGGATCTCTGTATATGAAACCAGAAAAGAAAAAGCTCTCAGAGAATTAGAAAAAGCTGATGAAAAATTAAAAGAGGTTTCTGCAGTCTTGAGAGAGCGAACAGCATATTTAAACAATCTCGAAAAAGAGAGAAGGCAAGCAATGCGCTTCAAAAAATTAAAAAAATACGTGAAAATTCTCAAAGCAAGTATTCTAAAACGGGAGTTGAAGGAAAATCAAGGAGAGCTCAAAAAAGTTCAAAAAGAAATTGAAGGACATACTAACAAAATACAAAAATTGAAAGAAAATTCCTCTAAACTCCAACATATGCTTGAAACGTTGCATTCCCAAATAGAATCCATCAGAAAAAAAATAGAAGAGTCAACCGGGTTTGAGCAAGAGCGATTGAATTCCGAAATTGCGGATTTGAGAGCAGAATTGGCTGGTTTAGAGGTTAGATTAGATAATTCCGAAAAAAAACTCGCAGAAATTCGAAGAGAAAAAGAAGAGAACGAAAAAACTTCAAAGAAATTAATCTCCGAAATAAGAAATCTTCAAACCTCTTCTCCACAGGGATTAGAAAAAACTGAACAAGAGATAGAATCTAAAAAAAAGGAACTAGAAAGACTAGAATTAGAGAGGAAAAAATTTTATTCACTAAAATCAGAGCTGAAATCAACGAGGGACCGAATTAACGATAAAAAGAGGCTCTTAAGCAGCTACTCGGCAGAAATTGAATTATTAATCAAGCAATCAAAATCATTGTCAGATGACATTTTTTACAAAGATTCGAACGAGCAAATTATTGATAATCTTAAATCTTCTTTGGAGGAAAAAAAATCCCTCCTCGAAAAGCTGCATAAAAGAGAAATAATATTAGAAAAAGCTTCATCGGCAAACGAGAGCGAAGTTGAAGAATTAGAAAAATTAATCAAAAGTATTTCTGAAATGGACATTTGCCCGGTTTGTAAAAGCAAAATCACCGAACAGCATGTTCTATCTATAAAGAGAGAAGTCAAGCCGAAAATTGACTTGCTAAGAAAGCAAATTAAAGATGCAGATAAAGAGCTCTCACAAATCTATTCGAGGAGAGACATCCTAACTCGAGATATAAATCAAATTGAGGAAGAAATTTCAAAACGGGAACTCGACCTAATTAAACTCACAGCTATAAGGGATAAAAAAGAGCAAATAAAAGCTCTACAAGAGAAAATAGAAAAGCTCAAATTTGAACTGAAAAAACTGGAGGGGATGGAAAGAAGAATTTCAGAAAATTTGGAAAAATCTTCTGATATTGAAAAGAAGTGCGAAACAGTAAGAATTGAGATAGAGGAACTATCAGCGAGAAATAAAGAAAACTTAAATGCGGAAATTGCCTTCAAAAAAAGAGAATATGAAAGAGCACGAATCTCCCTTAAACACCTAATTAGAGAAGAAGAAGATATTCTCGAAGAGATTAGTGAACTTAGGAAGTTATCTGCAGAAAAGAAAGAAGCACTTCAAGAGAAGAAACGGCAAGATGAAGAGCTAAATAAAAAATTCAACTCTCTTTTATCTAAAAAGGAAATTTTGCAAAAAAAAGCAAAAGAAATTGAGTCTGCCTTGTCTAATAAAAGAGAAGAAATTCATGAATTCGAACGAAGAATAAATGAATTAAAAATAGAAGAAGCGAGAATCGGAGCGGCTGTAGAAAATTTAAGGGAGGAGTTTAAAGAATTCGAAGGGATAGAAACTATTGGAGGTTCAAAAGAAACTCTCCTAAAAAAGTTGAATAACGCCCAAGAAGCCTTGAATAAACTCGGAACAGTTAACTTGAGAGCATTGGAAGTTTACGAGGGGGTTAAAAAGGAGTACGATTCTATAAAAGAAAAAATGCAAACAATTGAAAAAGAAAAAGAAAGCGTGCTAAAAATAATTCATGAGATAGATATCAAAAAGAAGAAAACTTTTATAAGAACCATGAATGCACTAAATGAGATTTTCTCGAGAAACTTTTCCCAGTTGAGCACAAAAGGACAAGTTTTTTTAGAATTGGAAAATAAGAAAGACCCATTTGCCGGCGGGGTGAATGTTATAGTCAAGACAGGACATGGAAAATACTTTGATGTAACTTCTCTTTCCGGAGGAGAGCAAACTCTCGTAGCGCTCTCACTCATTTTCGCAATCCAAGAACTTAATCCGTATTGCTTCTATATTCTTGATGAGATTGATGCTGCCCTTGACAAGCGAAATTCCGAACGATTGGCAAACCTTTTGAAAAAGTATATGCAAAAAGGACAGTATATAGTAATCACGCACAATGATGAAATCATTGCAAGTGCTAATAATCTCTATGGTGTCAGTATGCATGAAGGAATCAGCAAAATCGTAAGTTTAAAGCTCTAAAGCAATTTTACAATTTTGATTTTTATCTTCTTATCCTGATTTGTTTTCCTCGACAACGCCCTACAAAACCTCTAAATCCCTCTGTTTCTAGCAGCTCTTTCTTTGATTTCCCAAGCAAACCATTGTAGCCCCCCAAAGCCCCATTAGATTTTATTACTTTGTAGCATGGAACTCGAGAGTCACGATTCGCCGCTAAAATTCTCCCTACCGCTCTCGCACTAGTTCCGAACCTTTCGGCAAGAGCTTTATAAGTTGTAACTTCTCCTTTTTTCAAAGTTTTTAGATATCTATAAATCCTCTTCGCTAACAAACTTTTCTTTTCCATTTTTTAAGTCCCTTATCTTGAACTTTCCAAGCGCGATCTCTCTCTCGCCAACAAAAATTGCTTTTGAAAATCCATAAGCGTTTGCATATTCGAGAGCCTTTGAGGGTTTTCCGTAATATATTGAAACATTCTTTCCTTTTTCTCTAAGTATCTTTGCCAAAGAGATTGCTCTCTCGTCCTGATTAAGAGATATAATAAGAAATTTTTCTTTTTCAAAATCTTTTCTCGTAAGAACTGCAAGTCTATCTAATCCAAAAGAGATGCCAGTGCATTGGATTCCTTCAATGGCATAACTCCCTCCAGCACAAATTGTCTCTCTCATTCCCACTCCCTTAATTTCAAAAACGTTCCTATTATAATAGCTTAAACCCCTAACTAAAGAAGGAGAAAACTTAAATGACACTCCATAATACCTGCAATATCTTTTTAACTCTTCGATGTCTTTATAAGATCTAAAATTCTTGAAATAACTTTCTGATTTTTCCAAAATAGAAATTAATTTCTCTGCCCCGAACTTCTTTAAATTCTTTCTCACGTTGGTTTTTGGAAGCTTATCAAGTTTATCAATTTCCCTCAAAACCTGGTTGCGAGATTTTTGTTCTATCTTAAGCTGATCCAAAATTTCATTTAATAGGCCTCTATTTCCTACAAGAATTGTGTTCTTAATTCCAAGAGCTTTTAGAGCATCGCTTGCCAATGCTAAAATCTCGGCATCATCTTTTATTGTTGAGCCAACGATATCTACATCACACTGAGTTATTTGTCTAAACCTATTAGAACTAGTCGGTTCATCCCTAAAAACAGGTCCTATTTGATACCTCTTATACGGAAGTTTTCTATTTTTTATCAATCGCTTCAGTTGGAAAGTAAATTCATATCTAAGCGCAAGCTTTCTATTCCCTTTGTCCTTCAACTTAAAAATGTCCGAAACAGCTTCATCTTGTTGGTTCTCACCTTTAACAAACTCCTCATACTCTATTAT
>JAFCDW010000012.1 GCA_017609475.1 Candidatus Pacearchaeota archaeon | reverse complement strand
GAGATATAACTCATAATCCTCTTAAACAAATTATAACTGCTTGCGCAGAGGGAGCTATTGCAGCCAATTCTGCATACGAGGAATTAAGGAGGGAAAAAGTTCTTTGAGAAAACAAATTTAAGAGGTTCAAATTTTAGGATTACAAATCTAATTAATTTAACTAGATATTATTGATGCTCTTTGGATTCGTGTGATTTTCACAATTATGTTCCGCGCCACACTTAAATCTTCTTCATCTCTTTCCAAGCAAGTTCAAACATTTGTTCTAGCGCTTGTGCGAAGAATTCTGTATTTATCCAGATTCCAATGTCGTAGTTTGGATGGAACTTCTCATCATCGAGTAGCATAAACATTAATGATTTAGAATCGACTATGACAAATCTTGCTCTCATTTTTGGACTGTGGCGAATCTCTGCAACTTTTGTGAATTCTTTAGCTACCTTTAAATTGTTTTTATCTATTGGAGCAGCAATTCTAATCTTAACTTTTCTTTTTTTACACTTCTCTAAGCTTGGAATTAATGCTTCGAATTTCCTTTTTAGTCCGTCTGCTGTCGTTACGATTGTAATTGTGCTTTCAGCCTCCCGAATCATCATATCTAAGTGATTATACAGGTTTTGCCTTCCTTTCAAACTTCCAGACATCTCTGAAGGTTCAACAAACTTAATCCCTTTCGTGAACAACTCGGTTAATTCCTTAAGAATCTCGTCATTTTTTAGTTGTTCGAGTCTTTTGCTTTTTTCCTTTGCTTGGATTATTAGGTTTTTCTTAACCCTTTCAACGACTTCCTCTGGTTTTAAAGCTACAAATTTTATTGGCTTTCCAAGTTTCATGATGATAAATCCTTTTTTTTCAAGGCTCTCTAATATGTCATAGGTTCTAGAACGGGGAACATCAGAAATATTGCTTAACTCTCCGGCAGTTGAAGTTCCTCTTGATAGGAGAGCCGTCCAAATCTTGGCTTCATACAAGTTCAAATCGAAAATTTTTCTCAATCTGCTTAAAAATTCTTCTTTAACTATCATTTCAATTTTACTATTTTTCTTTTATTTTTAAACATTGTTGTTTTGCAAAAATGGTAAATATTTTATAATTATTCGGGAGATAATACAACTGCAATCACCCCTTTTTTATTCTTTATATTAAATTCTGTTTTGTTTTTAAATCTTTCCTTGTTTTCTGGGCCAATTTCAAGCTTTTCTGAATTTGTTCTCCTTTTTATGAATTCTTTGTTTTTTTCGAGCAGCTCTTTAAATTTCTTATCGACGATTATGTAGGTTTCAATTTTATTTTCTTTGACTAATCCAAGTCTCTTTCTAAACTCTTGAATTTTTCTTGAGATTTCTCTCGCGTATCCTTCTGCTTCGAGTTCTGGGGTAATTTTTTCATCGAGTTTTATGGATAAATCCCCTCCCTTTTTCAATGCAATTTTTTTAACATTGAGTTGTTGTGCGATTAAGTTTTTTATTTCTTCATCAATTTTTTCGGGACATGAGACTTCTGCTAAAGCAAGCGGCCATCTAAGTCCTATTTGTAGCCTCGATCTTTCTGCCAGCCCTTTCTCAATTATTTTGAAAGCAAGTTCGAATTGGCTTTCCAGCTTCTTGTTTATTTTTGTTTTATCACACTTCGGCCAGTCGCAGAGATGCACAGATTCTTCCTTAACAACCTTTTTTTCTTTTAATTCTTGCCATATTTTTTCTGTTATAAACGGAACGAATGGAGCACACAGTTTTATGAGTGTTGTGTAAACTTCTTTTAGGACAAATTTTGCGCTCTTGTCCTCTGCAGAGATTCTCTCTCGAACGAGTTGAATATATCCTCTACTTAGGTCATTTAGCCAGAAATTTTGTAAAGCCCGCGCAGCTTGGTGGGGGTGGAGATTCTCCAATTCCAGCGTAACTGTTTCAATAAGATTATTGAGTTTGGATAATATCCATTTATCCTCTATTGAAGTCGCCTCTCCTTCAATCTGGTTTTTAATGAGTTTTGAAATATTATAGAGAATGTTGAGATTATTTCTAGGCTCTTTTGCGACATTGAATCCAAATCTTAATTCTGCTGCCGGGTCTTGTAAGCAGTATAGCAATCTCATAGTATCTGCCCCGATTTTTTCGACAGCCTCGTCGAACCAAATGGTGTTTCCTTTGCTTTTGTGCATCTCTTCTCCTTTTTCATCTTTCAAGGTTTCGTATCCGAATACTGCTTTGAAAGGAGCTCTTCCTGTTAGAGTAACGCTTGCCCAGAATAGTGCATTAAACCACCCCCTATACTGGCCAGGCATGTTTTCAGAAATTAGGTCTGCTGGAAACCACTCCTTCCAGTACTCTTTGTCTTCAAGATAGTTCAGAGTCGAAAACGGAACTATCCCAGCGTCTAGCCACGCATCCCCAACATCTTTTATCCTTTCAATTTCCTTTCCGCATTTTGGGCATCTTAATTTTATTTCGTCTATCCATGGACGATGAATCTCTGGTAATTCCTCAACTTTTTTCTTGTCTATGGCTTTTTCTTTCAATTCTTCCAAGCTTCCGATAACTTCAATATGTCCGCATTTGCACTCCCAAATTGGCAGCGGCAGTCCCCAATACCTCTTTCTTGAAATTAGCCAATCTCCCATGTTGTTAAACCAGTCTCTCTGCCTCCTCTTCCCGTATTCTGGATACCATCTTACTTTCTCGTTTTCTGAGATGAGTTTGTTCCTAATTTCGTCGCATTTAACATACCACTCATCCACTAGCCTGAACACTAATTCTTCCCCACATCTCCAGCAATGAGGGTATCGGTGAGAGTATTTTATTTTTTTGTAAAGGAATCCTCTCTTCTCGAGATCTTCGACGACTTCTTTGTTAACTTCTGAATATTTTTTTCCTTCGAATCTCCCATATTCTCCTTCGTAGATGCCCAACTCATTTAGCGGAGATATTGCAGGCAGATTTTCTTTTTGCCCGAGGTCGAAGTCTTCTGCACCGCAGCCAGGAGCAATATGCACGATGCCCGTTCCTTCTTCCTCACTCGCGAATTCCCATAGAACAATTTTGTGTGGAGAGCCTTTTTGCTTTGGAAGATCCTTATATGGCATAATGTATTTTCTTCCTTCTAATTCTTTTCCTTTCTTTTTTTCGAGAATCTTGTACTCTCCTTTAATTTCTCCTAGTCTCTTTTCGGCAATCCAATAGTACTTTCCCTGATTTTCTATTTTGACATAATTCACATTTCCATTAACTGCAATTGCAACGTTAGCTGGAACGGTCCAGGGTGTTGTGGTGAAAATCAAAAAGTATTCATTCGGATTCTCCTTCGACGGAAATTGCATATAGAGCGCGGTATGTGTGACCTCTTTGTACCCCTCTGTTATGATATCATGCTTTGAACTTGCAGTTCCGCATCTCCAACACCAAGGAACAGCGTCTTTTCCCTTGTATAGCCATCCTTTTTCAAAGTATTTTTTTATTAAGAACCAGTTGTGCAAATTATTTTTATCGGACATGGTGTAATAAGAATTATTCCAATCCATCCAATAGCCTAGTTTTATCGATTGCTCTGTTTGAATTTTGGAGAACTTTTCGACTCTTTTTTTGCACGCCTTGACAAAGTTCAGTATTCCGAATTTTTCAATGTCTTCTTTGTTCTTTAATCCTAACTCCTTTTCTTCTTCTCTTTCCACCCATAACCCCTGGCAGTCGAACCCGTTTTGATATCGCATCTCGTGTCCTTGCATTGCTTTAAACCTATGAAAGAGGTCTTTGTATGTCCTTCCCCATGCATGATGCACTCCCATCGGGTTGTTTGCAGTTATTGGTCCGTCGAGAAATCTCCACCTTGGCTTTCCTTTGTTTTTCTTCTTAAGTTTTTCAAATATTCTTTTCTCTTCCCAAAATTTTAGAATTTCGTTCTCAACCTTTTTAAAGTCGTACATATCTTACTCAATGAAAACTCTTTTTTTAAATTTTAGTATCGCGAGATATGCATGATTCTAGAAACTCTTCTTCGGTGAAGTGGAGTTTTGAAGGGATTATAATGCAATAAGGTTCCTTTACCTCTTTGAGTTTTTCACATTTTTTGAAATCTATGTAGATTACTTTGCTTTCTTTGGTTCCTAACTTTTGGCAAACGATTATTTTGTCAATTTTAATTTTGTGTTTTTTTGCACTTTCTTTTAGTTCTTTGAGGCACTCTCGAAATTCTAGGCTGGGATCCACTAATAGGAGGGTATGGGCATTGATAGATAAGTTTTGTTTTATTATTTCCGCAAAGCTTGTTGGCTCATAACCACATTCTTTTTTCCATTTTGGAATTGATGAAGTTTTTCCGAATTTGTACAGCTGGAGCCCTGTTTCAGCGATGGCGTCCCAAATAGATGCTCCGTGAATTATCTCGCATTTTATTTTCTTTTTTCTTGCTTCATGAACTAGAGTTATGTGCGTAGTCGCTGCTAGAGGATTTCCATAGATGAGGAGGGCCACATTTTCTTTTTTAGCTTCTCCAATTATCCGAAAGCTTTCGATGAATTCACGATTGGCTGGAATGATTGTTTTTCTTATTGTTTTTTCTAGTTTTTCCTTGGAATAAGGCAAGCTTGCGGTATAGTTTTCTAAATAAACTTTTTTACATCTTTCAATTGCGCGCAAACCCTCTAAAGAAATTCCTTCTAAGTCCATTCCCAACCCAATGAGATATAACATTTTTTAAGAAAGAGTGCGATTCTTTTAAGCTTATCTCTTTAGAAGCTTTTTTAAAGGAGCATTTTGGGATTTAGCAATCTTTGCACGTTTATCTGCTTAATTGTTAAGTATCTGTTGGAGTTTATTATGCATATTTCGCGGTCCAATTTCCTTTCTGCGATTTTTCCTTCTTGCTTTTAAGGGTTTTGCTCTTTTGATTCGCTAGCCAGAAACATCCACCATGGTTTTTTAATAGAAAGAATATCTCCTTTTTCTGCGTCTACTTCTGCTTTGAATTGTACACTCTTTCTGAACAGGCCTAGAATTTTCACTCTTTTTTTAGCACGGATTTCGTAGACCACCCTACTCTGATTTTTCGAACCAACCTCTTTAAGTTCAATATGGCAACTTTCATTATTGCAGTTTTTTAATCTTAATCTTTCTATTGCTGTTTGAGAAGCAACGTCTGGCATAATTTTTATTTCTGCATATTTCCCATTAGAGAGCTTAGCATATAAGCGAGTTCTATTTTGGACTCTCTCTTGTGTGAGGTTAAGTGAGCAGTTAGCAGAAATGTTTCCTACTTCCAATTTTATTCTATTGTTAGCCTGAATTCGAATTCTTATTTTCTTTCCACTCGGATGAATATGAACTCCTGCTTGCACTTTAGCCTTTTCCGCTCTCTTTGCTTTTTTTATTCCAGAGCGGTTTGTGTCAGAACTAGTTGGGCGATTTCCTCTTGTTGTCAGGTTGTTGAGAGTGGTTTGGTTAGGATTTGTTTGATTAGAAAACATTTGGTTAGAGAAGTTTTCTACTTTGGAATTTTTCTTTCCTGTATTGGTTAGTTGCCCCTCTGCCATTCCGAGAGAAAGCAAAAGCATTCCAATGATGAGCACTGCGCCGGCGAAAAACGCTCTTTTCATTTTTCTATTTCTATTATTTTTTTAATTTTTCATTTTTATTCTGACAAGTATACTCTTGATATAAATTATTTAAATTTTGCGGTTATCCTCGGGATTCGAATTTTAGAATTTCAAAAATTTTAAAAATAACTTTTTCTTTTTCGAGCCATGAATACCCAGCAGGTTAAGTTTTTCAATAAAGCATATTTTTGGATGGGATTAGGATTAGCAATTTCTGCGCTTGTTGCATTGGTAGTTGCTAGTTCGAGATTTTTATTATCGGTCCTTTTTAGCCCACTTATTTTTATTTTGTTTATTTTTGAATTGGTGCTTGTTGTTATTTTGAGTTTTAATCTGCAGAAGTTGAAAGTTTCGACTGCTCGAGCCTTATTTATTGTTTATTCATTTTTGAATGGACTTACCCTTTCAGTTATTTTTATGGCATATACTTCTCTTTCAATTGCATCTGTTTTCTTTATTACAGCAATAATGTTTGTGGCGCTCGGCTTTCTAGGCGCGGTTACGAAGAAGGATTTGGGACCAATGGGAAAATTTTTCTTTATGGCTTTAATCGGATTAATTCTTGTATCAATTATTAACCTCTTTTGGAGAAATTCAACTTTTGAGCTTGTGATTTCCCTTATTGGAGTTTTTATCTTTGCAGGTTTAACTGTTTATGATCATTATTGGATGAAAAAATTTTCAGTTTCTCTTAGGAGAGAAAATATTGAGAGGTTCGCAATTTTTGCAGCTCTAAAATTGTATCTTGATTTCATTAACATGTTTTTGCTTCTTTTAAGGCTTTTTGGAAAGAGAAAGGTGGAGTGAACCGGGTTTTTACTTTTTTGTTCTTCTTCGCGTTTTTATAGCACTTAAACTCCTGCTTGTTACAATTGCCATAAAGAGGAAGGCAAACAAAAAAGCGTCGTTCGAAATTATTGCACTTACTAGCGCTCCCGCAAGGCTAAGAAGAATTATCAATTTGAACCATGGCTGTCCCTTTTCCAGTTCGTCCTTGGTGAATCTTGCGAGGATCTCTCCAATTGGAATTCCAAGTGCTAAAACAGCAATTCCTATAACAAAAGAAAGCCATTCGCGCATAATAATATTTAAGAAACTTCTTTTTTATATTTATTTATGTACAAAAAATACCTTGTGGTCGCAAGCAAGCTAGATCGAGCTGGAATAGGCATAACCACCTCTCTTTCTCAATTTAGAAAAAGCCCTATTTTTGGAGCATTTTCCTCAGATCGTCCTTTTTTTGATTTTTATCTCGTCGATAAGGAGATTATTTTTACGAAGAATCTTTCTTTAGAAAAAATAGAAAAATATGATTTTGTAATCTTTGCCTCCAAGCACGAGTCCGAGAAGAAAGAAAGATCTCTAACAATTCATGCTCCTGGAAATTGGAGGTCGGCAGAGTTTGGAGGAGAGTTTGGTAAAGTGTGCCGGGCTTCAGCCCTATTTCAAAAATTCCTTTTTGAAAGATTGCATCAAAATGCTGAAAAGTTTCATTTGAGAGGTTATTCTATTACTTTAGAAGCAACCCATCACGGTCCTTTAATAAATAAACCATGTGTTTTTATAGAAATAGGTTCTTCAGAGGAAGAATGGAGAGACAGGAAAGCCGCCTTTGTGATCGCTGCTACTATTAGGGACGCTATTCAGGAGTTTGAGCCGAACCCTTACAGAGAGATTGCCATTGGAATTGGAGGCCCACACTACTGCCCTAATTTTAACAAAATCCAGCTAAATTCCAATTTTGCGCTTGCTCATATAATTCCCCAATATGTGTGTCCGATTACTTCAGAAATGATTCAGGAGGCGATAGACAAAACAGAGGAGGAGGTAGATGTTATCCTTCTTGATTGGAAAGGGTTAGGTCCGTCCAAGCGCCGACAAGAGGTTTTGGATGCTTTAAAGCCTTTCTACATTCCTTGGAAAAAGACAAGCGAAATTAAAAAATAGAGAAAAAGTTGTAAAACGGTGCAGTAGAGGGACGCAGTAGGAGGGATATGGCCCCCATGATGTTGTAAGTCTTCTCTTCTCACAAACCCCTAAATAAATTCAGGATTTCTTTTTTGAGTGGCCATGATATAACCTCTTGCCCAGTCAAGAAACTCTTCTTCAGCTCGCATCATCTCTTTTTTAGTTTCCCCTTTTAAGTATAATTCTATCATGTGAGTGAGGGTATTATAGTATATCTGGTATCCCCTGCTACCATTTTCTCTTCCTGCAAGTAGAAGAGTGTGCTCTGTTGGAAGTGATCTCATTTCTCTTTCAATTATTGGTTCAAGAGATCTTCCAAGTGCAGATTTTCTTGATAAAACAATTTTTCTTTTCATTGCAGTTTTGGATATCTTTTGTTTTTTATTTTTGAACAGCTTATTGAAGCCATTAGTAGCGGGGGTGGGATTTGAACCGCACGACCTCCGGGTTATGGGCCCGGCGAGCACTCCAGACTGCTCCACCCCGCTCCGAGACTATTTTGTGCTCCTCTCGTAAGTTTTGAAACCTTATTAATTTTTCTATTTCATGATTATTTAGAGGATTCTCTACTTATTTAAAGGGCTTTTTCTTTTTTATTATATGGAAAAGACAAACCTTCTTAAAAAATTGAAAGAAAAAGGCTTTTCAAAGGATATTTTAAACGCTTTTGAAAAGGTCTCTCGTGAGAATTTTGTACCTTCTCGATTGCGGTCAAGAGCTTATGAGGATGTTCCTCTACCGATTGGTTTTGGTCAGACAATCTCGCAGCCCTATACAATAGCTATAATGCTTTCTTTGCTGGATGTGAAAAAAGGGCAAAAGGTTCTAGAAGTTGGATCTGGAAGTGGATATGTCCTTGCTTTGCTTTCTCATCTCGTAGGAAAAAGCGGAAAAATTTTTGGGGTTGAAGTAATTAGTCAGCTTGCTGAAAGGTCAAAAGCACTCCTTCAAAATTATAAGAATGTTGAAGTTTACAATAGGAATGGAAGTAAAGGGCTTCCAGAGCATGCACCATTTGACAGGATTCTAGTTAGTGCAGCGTGCAGAGAGGTTCCGCAAGCTTTGCTTGAGCAGTTGAAAGAGCACGGCATACTCGTTTTACCTTTAGGGCCGTCTTTTGAGCAATCTCTTGTAGCAATTGAAAAAACTAAAGGAAGATTTACTGTTAGGAATAAATTGCCTGGTTTTGTATTTGTGCCATTTGTTAATTGATTTAGTGAAAAGATTTCTTTTACAGAAAAGTAGAAAATGGGCTGCGAAGGTTTTGGAGTTTTATTGGGGTTTTAAATTTATTTCCGAATAGGTATGAAAGAAAAAAGAAAAATAAAAAAGTAAAATTAAATAAAAATAAAGCAAAAATTTAGTAGTAGCTTTCACTTAGCTCTTCGCTTTTTGAAGGTTTCTTTCCAAGTAGTACAATCAAAATTACCAACAGCACAACAAAGATTATTGCTAGCGCAATTGTCAAAGCAATAATGGCACTATTTGCAGACTCAGATTTTGCACCACTCTTTCCAAAGTCAAATGATGCTACGAGCTCTCCTTTCATGGAAAGCACGTTCACTGTATAAATCTCTGAATTTGCACTTATTGGAACAAGTTCGCTTGAGCCTGCTTTTATTGTTACGAATTGCTCTCCTGTTGGAAGAACAATTCTATACATTTTCAACTTGCTTGTGGGGTTTATGAACAAGATTCCTTGGGCTGTTTTTATGATTTGGTCTGGGAACTCATTTCTAATTGCAACAGTCTTTGTTTCACTCAATACGAGGTCATCGTTTGATGCCTCAATTTCTATTGTGTAAACTCCTTCTGGAGTTTCGTAAGGGATACTAATTGTAATTTTTCCTGTTGCAGTATCTGTTTCTTTGTCGCATTCTGTGCAATTCTCAATAGCGACCAAATCTCCGAAATAGGCACTTTTTTCGATTCCAAGGGCCGGGATTCTAACAATAACATACAAGTCATCTAGGTTGTTGTATCCTATGTTTTTTAGGACCAATTCAATTGGGAGATCGTCTCCAGCTTCGATACTTTGCGGAACACTGATTGATTTAAATGCAATGTTGTAGGATGGTCTTTGGACCCTTAGCAATATTCCGCTTCTTTCTGTTTTGTGCTCTCCATTCCAAACTTTGACGCTGAGTTCTACATTGGAACTCAATTCGTCTTTAAGTTCGTATGGAACAACCAATTCCAGGGATTTTTTGTAGGTCCTGCCGGCCTCTACATCGAAAGTTTCTGAGACAGCGTCAACGTCCACTTTTTCTCCTTCAAGCTCTGCTTTAACTCTAACGTTTGACGCATCAATGGTTGCTGTAAATGTCACTTCTATTGTCACACTTTGCCCAGCCACTAAAGCAGGGCTTTGTGATACATTTATGTCATTCACTTCTATCTCTAAACCCCCACTAGCAATTTCTGCAGCGCTAATAGTTGCTGTAAGGAAAGCTACCATAGCAACTGCTAGAAAAGAAACCAGGAGGTTTTTTGTTTTCATTTTCTTTTTCATTTTAGTTTTTCGGAAAACGAAGTTTTCCTTACAATTCCCATCCGAAGCCCGTTTATAAACTTTGTGGTGATTACATTCAATCTTAATTTTTGAGTTACTAAAAGTTAGTTGCAATTGGTGACATGGTTTTTTAGATGCATTAACCCTTAATAGAGAATTCGTTTATTCTCTTTATTCTCTAGTCTCTTTAAGAATTTTTCTTTCCAGGTTCCTTACCTCTTGGGAGGTGATGATCCTATCCTTATTGGTGTCGGCTTCTTTTAGCACTTTTAGTAGTGCACCAGGATGAGTATACTCGCTATAAAACCCCTTTGCGCAATATCCTTGTTTAGTCTTTTTTAACTCAATGGTTCCTGCGTAAATCCCAGCCAGAGTTTTTAATAATATTTCAACTGCGTAGGATTGGTTAGTGTTTAATACTCTTTTTGCTTTTTCAAGCGATGTATACTTTTTTGATCTTATCTGTTCTTCGAAGTCGTTAACTACCTGGGCCATTGTTGAACACCCAGTTAAAGTCAATGCACCAAATCCTAAAGCGAGAACGTACGGGCAAACTTTTTTTATTAGGTTCATTTTATTTGTTACCTCTTTATAATGGTATTCCATTACAAAGGGGTATTTAAATCTTTTGGTTTTACTTGCTTTTGCTGAATAAGAAATCAAAAACTCTTGAGGCGTTTTGCCTGTTCTATATGAATAATTTTGTAGTCCAACCTTTTTTCATAATCATGCAAAGACCAAGATTTCAAATATTTAAGTACTTCACTTTTTCTCAGATTTTGATAATTAAGTGAAAACGTTTGGCTAATGGGTAATAGACCTAATTAAAATGAACTGAAGCCCTTACCTACCCATACTTAAGTACATTTCACTACAGAAAATTATTTATAGATTAAATCCTATTACAATTTAAATCAATAGGTGTAAGGGGGTGCAAAATGAAAATGCTCGAGCAGATTTTGTACCATCCAAGGCAAGTTTTGGAAACTTGTGGATCAAAACAACTTTACAGAACAAGTGATTTAGAGCAGTTAAGTGTTGTTGTGCTATATAGTGGAGAGATAAAGATCTCTCCGATAAGAGTAGGGATGAAATTGCCTGGTGGCTTGAAAATAAAAGACATAACAAGGAACAGTGTTGTTTTGCAGGAAGATTTTGGTGGTGTTGGAAATATATATACATTCCATCCTGATGGGCACGGGTCTCTGAGATTTTATGGCCCTAAGGGAGAGGGTAAGAGAAATATTGATAAAAAGTCTTGGTAAAGTCCTTTTAAGAGAGAAGTTATTTAAATTTCTTTTTGTTTTTATTTTTAAGATGTTTTTTGCAGAGGGAAGATTAGAGAAGTTTCCCAGAGAAATAAAAGAGAAGGTGGAAGAATTATACAATCTAGATCGGTTTATTTCTCAATGTAATAAGAAAGGGATAAATGTCGATTTATTAGTAATAGATTATTTAACCTTTTCATTGGGACTTTTTTTAAGGTATCACAAAAGGTTAATTCCTCCTCTAAAACAATATTTTGAGGAAGCGTTGGGGGAAATACCAATAATGTTCTTTAATATAGACAATTTAAGAGTGAATAAAAGGGTAAAAATGGTAGTACTAGAGTTAGTTGACATGTCTGATGCCGATTCTTTGAGGCATTTGGATAGGGAAGCTCTCGCAAAGAAGATCTACAAGAACTTGAGAGAGATAAGAAAAAGTTTTGATTATGATGAGAGAATTGACAAACCAAAACTTGTAAAGATTCTGAAAAAAATAGATATGAAATGGAAAGAATAACTTTTTATCGTAAGTTGTCGAATGTTGTTCATTGGGCATTTCAACATTATCAACAACTTCTCAATATTCATCCAAGACGAACAAAATTGCAAATCTTATCAGGAAATCAATGGGAGCATTTTTGTGAAAGATTAAACTTTGATGCTGGTTCTAAAGGAATTTTTTTGTCTAGAAATTTAACTGCTTATCTTCTTGAGGATTCAGAATTTTTACAACTGAATCTTTTTCACGAGTATTTTGGCCATGGTTTGTTTTACGAATATTCAAAACAAGGAAAATTTATGGAAAAGCTGGAAAGAAGATTAGCAAAAGAGGAAAAGAGATTTTTTGGAAGGAGGCGGTTTACTTTAGAGGAGCTGCTAAAATTTAGGGAGCAAAATCCTTATTTTAAGTTAGTGCAAAAAGTAAGGAACGATTCTTTATATGAAACTTTTGCAATTTGGACAGAGTATTATCTTTCCGAGTTATTTGACATTAAAGATGAATTTGAACAAAAATATAGTCAAATGCCAGAGGAAGCAAGGGAAAGTCTTGAGCAATTCATTAGCTTTCAAAAAGATTATGGCGATTTGGCTTTATTTTATCACCTTGGTTTTCCAAAGTATTATGATGCTAAAAAGGTTAAGCAGTTGCTTACAGGGATATTTAAAGATAAAATAAATTCTGCCAAATTGATTGTCCTTTATGGTTCAAGGAGGCCTTACTCAGACATAGATCTGTTTGTTGTTTCAAAGGAAATCAAGGATTTTAGAAATGATTGGCTTGATGTTTATTCTTTAACTCCAGATGAATTTGAGTATTCTGTTTCTGTTTTTAGAATTTCTGTAACCGATCCTTTGCTAACAGGAGAGCTAGTTTTAGGGGATGAGAATTATTTTGAACAAAAAAGAAAGCAATTACAAGAACAACCAATAACCCAAGAAGCTATTTATTATAACTTAATTAAATCTAAAGAACAAAAGAGGATGGCAAGGCAATTTCCGAGAAATTCAAAAGAATATCAAATTGGAATGGGCTATGCTGAAACTTATCTAAAAAATGCTATTGCTTTAAAACAAGGAAAAAGAAAATTGACAAGAAAGTCCCTAATTAGGTAATTTAATGGGCATTTTCGTTTCAGACCTATTTTAACTTTTCCGTTCGCTTTGCTCATTCAGATTTCCCCCTCGTTAAATTGCATATGTTATACATCAGATTTTGGGTTCGCCTTTTAGAGAAGAAAACTTTATAAAAATTAAACTAACTAAATGTATCATGAAGAAAGTAATAATAATTTTTGTTTGCATAATAGGAGCGCTTATTGTGGGAATTGGTTCTATGTTTATTTTTCAATTGTGCCCTCCTCAAGGGCCATGGCCAATGCCACCGTGGTGTGTGTATTACCAAGAGGTTGAACCGTATCAATATCAGGAGCTTGATTACATAACAGAAAAATTTGAAAAAACGGATAAAGAACTTGTATTTGGCATTGGAACAATGGATATATGGGGTAATCCTCATTTATGGATAGATTTAGGCGAGGATACAACAAAAAGTGTCAAGCCCACTTTAAAAAGAATCGCAGATATTGGAGGAGAACTTTTTTGATAACAGATTTTGTCATCCTTCAAGACAAGGGGAAGATTCTAATCCCAACTAAGAAACAGGCTCCGTTCGGTTACAATATTGAACAGAAAGAACTTAACAACATAGTTGAGGAGGCGAGAAAGAACAATCTCAAAGTAATGATGCTTATTAATCTTGCCGATACCGAAGATGAGGTTATGGGCTATTTAGAAAGTGCGGAAAAAGCTGGAAATGAAAGAGAGGCATCAATTGCCAGGAAATATGCAGAGTTTATCGAAAAAAATGTCGGTTTGAGTACAAAAGAAATTTTTAAAAATTTTACAAAGGAGGATTGGGACATCATGTTTGATAGATGGAAAAAAATTATGGTGTATGAGGCAAAAAAAGCTGAAAATGCAGGAGTTGACTATTTAATAATAAGTCCCGAAGATTGTGGATTTCAATATTATACTTCTCCAGAATATCAATCGGAAAAATATAAGGAAATTGCTTCTGAAATAAGGAAATATTATAATGGAAAAATTGGAATTGTAGGAAGGAGCTTAGGTTTTCTTACAAAGATTAATGCAAGTTATATAGATTTTGTAGTGGTGGGTTTTGATCCCAAAGGCAATCCTGAAGTAAAAGAAATCTTTACTAACGTAGAAGAGGATTTGGATTCTATCGAACAAGCATGGAGCGAATTCTTTAGTAAAGAGAGATGGAAAAATCTTAAAGATAAGGAAATATATTTACTGGTTACGATTCCAAGCTATGATGGTGCTTTAAGAAAAGGATGGATTGAACCTGGCAGGATATATACTGATCTACATCGCGACTTTAAAGAGCAGGCTTTAGGTTATGAAGGTATGTTTAGGATTTTATACAAGCAAGATACTCCGTTAACCGGTATTATCTCATATGGTTATTGGTGGAATGATAGGCTTTATCCCGAAACGCCAAATTTGAGAAATGATTTATCACACAGTATAAGAAGCAAAGATGCTGAACACGTGTTCTGTAAATGGTCAAGAATATTTAAATAGAATTTTCTATATGGTTTTTTCATATTTTTTCTCTTGAAGAATTCGCATCTCTTGTAATTAACTACATTGCTCTTCTGCATGAATCACATACTAATAGATTATTGAATCTGAACAACGGGCCTTTTTCTCCACACTGGCTACAATATCCTTCTTTAATGAAGTCCTTGTCTTTTAGAATTTTTTTGAGATTTTTTAGCTTTTTAGTTTGTTCCCTTATTTTTGAGAGTTCTTTAAGCTCTGGGTAGATATTTGGATGGAGCCTCAAAATGTCTTTTACAGTAACTATCCCGACCAAGTTGCCTTCGTGAATAACCGGAAGCCTCTCGAATTTTGATTTTTTAATTTTGCTTATGGCTTCTTCGAGAGTTGCCGTAGGCTTAATTGTAATTATTTTTTTAGGGGAGATGTCTATTGCTTTTATCTCTTTCAAATCTTTTTTCCCTTTTTTTATGAGTGCCCAGAGAATATCCCTTTGGGTTATGATTCCTTTCAATTTTTTGTCCTCAACTAGCAATACACTTCCCACGTGCTTACGCACCATTTTTTTAGTGCATTCAAAAAGGTTTGAAGATGGGCTAGCAGTAATCGGATCTTTTGTCATAATGTCTGCTACCAATACTTTTCCCATAGTTATCCACATAATTTTTTCCTTATAAATCTTTGGTAGGGAGTGTTTCATTTATCCGTAGCAAAAATTTGAAGGAGGAGTAGAATGCGTGGGCCGGGATTCGAACCCGGGTCAGAACGTTGGCAACGTTCTATACTAACCACTATACTACCCACGCAAGAACATGGTCCTGCGAGGAATCGAACCTCGGTCTGCTCGGTGTAAACGAGCCGTCTTAGCCATTGGACTACAGGACCACAATTTCCTAACAATTTTATTACTTTTAAATTTTGCTTAGGGTTTTTTGCTTTTGATGAAAGTTGCAAATCTAGTAAGGTTTATAAGGAGAATCTTCATTGGAATTTTATGAAAAGCAGGGAAAATAAAAAAGATTCCAGTCAGAGAAATTCTGAAGAGAAGAATTCTGTGGGAGAAATTCCAGGAATGAAAATCGATCCTAAGTATGTTGAAGAAAAACCACTCTTGCCAGAAAATATTGGTCAAGCGAAGAGGGAGATGGAGAAAATTAAGAAAGAGCTGGAGAAATTAAAAAATTTCATTCTAAAAAAACATCCAAAAACGCAAGCGATAGGCATACTGCCAAAGCAGGCTGTGAAGCTTTTTATCGATGAGGAAATAGGAGAAAATCTCCCTGAGGAACAGGAGAGGAAGTTAAGAGAAAAGATTCATCTTTATGTTATTGTTCCTGAAGAAAAGGCCAAGGACATCCACGAGCTTAAGATGAAAATCATAGAGGAAATTGATAAAACAAAGCAGAATGTTTGGGTTTATGTTAAAAGTGTTAAAGATATTTGGGATATGGGATTAGATAGTAAGTTCGAGCTTGTCGAAGCTATTTCGATGAGCTTTCCTCTCCATGATAAAGGAATTTTAGGGGCTTTAAGGGTTGCTCAAATTCACAAATCTCTCGTAATTCGTAAATTCGAAAAATATGTTGTTAGTTATGTTATTGGAGGAAGCCTTGTGACAGGAGAGGCTAAAAAGACTTCTGATGTTGATGTTTTTGTAATCATTAATGATACTGATGTAAAAAGGATGCCGAGATTGGAGCT
>JAFCDW010000011.1 GCA_017609475.1 Candidatus Pacearchaeota archaeon | reverse complement strand
ATACAAAAAGCCCAAAAAAGCAAATCGAAAAAGAAAATAAACAATTGAGAAATCTTTTCATAGGAATTGCTATATTCCTCCTTTTGATGGCTGTCTTTTGGTGGGCAGGCCATCTTTTCAGTAAAATTGAAGTTAAAGGAGTTGAATTCGTAAAGGTCAAAGAGGGAAAATTGGTCTTCTACAAGACCTCGCTACCAGTAATATATAAAGGAAAAGAGACCTCTTATAATATTTATTTCCGAACAAACCCCTCCAAACTTGAAAAAATCCCTTTCCAGGGAACCCTTTCTTTCCGAAAATTCTTAGTTTTAAACATGACAGACGAATTCTCTTGTCAAGGACAGGGAGTGATTGCTATTGCAAATATGGTTAATGTATTTAATGTTCTTGGAACAAAAATCGTGAAAGACGAAAATGCGAGCTGTGACCCTGAAGCCCGATATCTCTATGTAACTATTCTTCCAGGAAATGAAACAAGGATAGAAGAGTACGCTCCTTCGTGCTATAATATCTATACAAAGGATTGCGAGATCCTTGAGTCGACTGAGAGGTTTATGCTAGAAGCACTATCGCAGGTCCGCAAATTGGGCTAAAATGGACTTGCGACTCGTTTATGCAATCCTCCTAACTTTGCTTCCAATAACCGAATTGCGCGCTGGACTTCCTCTTGCAATTTCTTATGCTTTAGAAAACAAAGTCTCTTTACCACTAATTTTCTTAATAATTATTCTAACAAATATGATAGTTGTCTTCGCCCTTTTCCTATTTTTAAGTTTCTTGCATGAAAAACTTCTAAAATTTCCTGTATATAAAAAAGGATTCGGGCTCTGCTTAAAAAGGATTCAAAGAAAAGCGAACAAACTTGAAAAAAGATACCCCTCCTTAGAATTTCTTGGACTAATGCTTTTAGTGGCACTACCTTTTCCAGGAACAGGAGCTTGGACAGGAACCCTTGTTGCATGGGTTTTGGGCTTGGATAAAAAAAGAAGTGCTATTGCAATTTGTTGTGGTATTGTTTTAGCCGGAACGCTCGTCTTTTTAGCAACCTTTGGGATTATTTCCCTCTTTCCACATTAAACCCTATCTCTTTCTTCCTCTTTTTCGACCTCTCATTGAACTCCTTCTTAATGTTGAATGCAAATAAAAGAACTTCAAATCCGAATAAAAAGGAACTTCTTTTATATCAAAAATTTTAACCTCCAAAAACCAAATCAAAACAACAAAAACCGTGCTTCCGAAATACCAGAAAAGCTTATGAAGAGGATCGAAAAGGGGGGAGTTATAATAGAAAAGCACGCCGAGAGCAAAAATCCTCAAAACATTAACTAGAAGAAAAACTAAAAAAGAAAAAAGAAGAGAGAAAATTCTTTTTAATAAGCCGACTCCTGGTGTAGCTAGATTAAGAATAAGTAAAAGAGAATACGCCGCACCTCCAACACATGGACCAGTAATTTCAATAGGAACCAAACTTTCTAAAAAAATTGTATTGCCAACCAAGGCAGTATTAAAAAGTTGCTTAAACAAGAGATTTGATGAAAAGAATGTCAAATAAAAGAAAAGAGAGTAAAATATCTTAAATCCAAACAAGAGGATAACAAAAAGAAAAGCATACCTCAAAAAGACTTCAAATACTTTTTTGCAATCCTCTCCCATAAAAGCTAATAGTCAAAACAGTTTAAATATCTAATGCAAAACTTGCCATAAGATATAAAGAAATCACAAACAAAAATAACAAACTATGCCCTAATTACTTATTTTTTAACTTTACTGCAATTACTACAATTGCCACAATTAAAATTACATTCAAAATTCCTAAGACCCAAATATACCAATTCTCTTTGTTAAAGGAAGCAAACTTCCTTAACCCTTTCAAAAAGTTTGGCTTTTCTGTAATAGAAACTTGCACGGGCTGCTCAAACTCTAGTTTACCGTCTGAATAAACTTCTATGTTAAATAGCTGGTCTCCTGACACTCCTTCATTCACTTCGAAATCAAATGTAACTTCTGTGGATTCGCCTGGTCCAAGACTGAAAGTTTGCTTATCGATCGAAACAGACGATGCCCAACTCGAATAACCTTCTGCATTAACAGTATATTCTTTTATTTTGTCTCCTGTGTTTGTGAGGGTTGCTTGAACTACTAAATTTTCTCCTTCCATTCCGCCAGAAACTAAATTCGCAGAGATTGAAACAGTTGGAACAACTATGCACCCTCCCTGAACAGTTAGTGGCAAAACAAATTCTGCATAATCATCATTGTAATCATTCTGGTATTTGTCTCCATCCTCGTCATAAACCTCAAATATGAGCGTGTAGGTTTTTTCTTCTGCATCTTGAGGAATGTCAAGAATAAAAGAGACTGGCACAGAATCAAAAGCATCTATGTCTCCTACTTCTTTTAGTTCAGAAATTCCTAACTCTTTGAATTTGTCGTGAACGCTAACAGAAACTGAATCCTGATCAGAGTCTCCAATATTCCAAACTTCTGCAGAAATTTCAACTTGGGAACCGCATAAAACAGTATCTGGATAAACAAAATTGTCCAAAACTACAAAGTCATTTTCAATAATTATCTCAACACTATCTGAAGCCCATACACAAATATCTTGCTCTGGATCAACGTTTCTATCTTCAGCCTCAGCCCAAACATAAAATGCATAAGTATCATCCTCTTCAAAATCGTCAGGATCGTCGAGCTTAAAGCTTAAGAAGATTGTTTCATCAGAGTCTCCCTTCAAGTTAAAGTCATCCTCTCTATCCTTAATAACAAATTTCTTTTTATCTTTATTATACAATCCCCAATGAATTTCTATATCTTTTATTTTTTCATCACCGACATTCTCTACTTCTAATTCTACCTGACTAATTCTACCTGAACTTCATCTAATGGGAACCATTCGTCATCGTCTCCAAAGCCTTTCTCAACATTAATGTCCTCTATAGAAAGTTTCAAATTCCCTGTATTCCCAGTTGAAACGCAAGTATCAATCTCGTCTGGAAGAAGAGACTCTACTTCTCCTTCGATTGCGATGTTTTTGACAGAAACCTCACTATCATTAGAGGAAACATTATAAGCAAAAATTCTGAAAATAATTGATTGTCCCTCTTTCAAACGAACATTTATCTGCTTAGAATATTTTGTTTCTGAAGTATTGATGTACTGGCTTGCTGTATAAGTTGGAGAATCAAAATTATTAATTCCATATCCAAGTTTTATTTGCCATAGCGCTGAATGAGAACGGAAGCTTTCGTGGAAAAAACTAATTCCTGTTATATTCACAACATAATTTTCTTTTGCAGTTAGTTTAACTTCGAAATATTTGGATGGGTCTGGAGATTGCGATGTGCTCCAGTTTTTAGCCTTTGCTCCATCTGCTGTGTAGCCAACCCACTCTAAAGAATCACTATAACTAAAACTGCTAGCACTTACTGAGTTATTAACATTTATAGCAGAGCCATCAGAAGTCAAAGGCCATTCTGCCAAAATTGTTGCTGCACTTGCCAAACTTGCGAACATAAACACTGCTAAAATGCTAGCGAACAGCAAAGCTTTTCCTTTCATTTTCATTGTCATTCTCGAGTTACTATAGTTTATAAAGATTTCTATCATCCAACATATATGTTCAGGCCGTTTAGCTCGCTAGCATTAATTATCTTTGGATGGTCCATATCCAATCTTGGGCAAGCTGTATTAATCCAGCAATCAATCTTAAAATTCTCAAATTCCGAGACATTTATATTATCTGCAAGAAAAAGATAAGCTCTCTTTTTCTCTTTTTTTTCAATTTTCTTTTTAAGCTCAAATGCTTGCTTTAGCCGTTGCTGACCCCTTTTAAGCGAAACTAGAATTCCAATTTTGCTCGAAGCAAGATAATTCATATAAGCTGCCTTTTTTCTTGCCCTAAATTTCTTTATCTCTTCTTCAGAAATTTTCAAAAAGTTATTCTCCCATAATAAATAAATAGGAACATTTAGAGAGCTTGCCAACCCTAATGCATGAAACTTTCCCGAGCCAACAAGCAGAACTGCCTCAACTCTTGGAGGTAACTTTAAGGAAGAGCAGCCCAAAACCTGCCTAAACAAGAGCACTTTATGAGATCCTGAAAGAAATTCTTTGACCTTTTTGGCAAGGGGTTCATATTGGATTGAATAAACTACAGCAAGATTTTTTGGAAGCTCTTTCGAAATCTCTGCTAGGCTTGTTTTATCCAAATCTATCTTGCGTCTTGCAGGAACAAAGATGGTCTTTTTAGCCATTTCTGATTTTTTCATTTTTCAAAGAAGGGCCTATAATTTAAAAGTGTTCGCTTAAAGAAAATAAACCAATGAATGCATAAAGAAGAATTCTAGCTTTAACTACTTAAAAAATATTAATACTCTGATTCCCTCTTCTCTTCTGAAACTGAAGGAACATGTTTCTCTATTTTCGCAAAAGAAGGTGTAGCAATAATAGTATTTTCTCCAAAACCAGCAATGCTTCCCTCTAAAGCATTCACTGTCTTTTTTATTTTTGCAACTGCTCTCTTTAACTCGATAGGGTCTTTTTTGCGTAAAAGCTTTATATCAATAATTGCAATGACATGTCCTTCTCTTAATGCATTTAAAATATCTGTAACTTCCTCGTATTTCCTTAAAGAAAATAATTTTACAAGAACTTTATTCTCTTTCCTCTCTGTTTCCAAATCAATTTCTATATACTCGTCACTCGTTTCGTTAAGAGGATTCGATAAAAGTGCTTTTTTTATTTTTTTGAAAACCATATTAAAGGGAAACCTAAAAGATTTATAAAGATTTCTAATTTTTTGAATATACTAATCTTTTTTATTAAACTTTGGGAAATAAAACAACGGCTCTCGCCTCTGAATTATATTGCTTTAATTTTTTTCGCTTTTTCCCGAGGCTTGAAAAAAATCTTCCCGCCGCATGATGGGCAAACAAATCTCTTCTTCAAGTCAGTGTCCTTTATCTTCTTTCCGCACTTAAAACACTTATAGGTTGGCATTTGAACTCGAGCATTTATTTTGAATCATCAAGATAATAAGTATTCGAAGCGAACTTTTTTTCACACTTGGGGCATTTCCAAATTCCTTTGGATAATCTTTTCACTCCCAGCTTTCCGCAAAAAGGACATTTTTGCTTTTTTCTTTGCTTTGATTCTACCTTCACTAGCCTGTCTCTCACTCTTTTTCCATATCTAGGTCCGAACCTTCCTGCAGATTTTACTTTCTTAAGCTTTGATGGCATTTTTCCGTTTTCTAACTTCCTAACTCAGTTCTATTTAGTTATTTAATCGGCTTTTCTCGACGAGATGATGGGACTGCCCGGATTTGAACCGGGGTCGTCAGGTCCCAAACCTGAAAGGCTACCAGGCTACCCCACAGTCCCTTTTCTATAAAAAGAGACCGAATTCATTTATAAACTATTCTTTTTGTAAGTTATTCTGCCCCAACCTAACCCCTCATACAATTGCTAACACTTTAAAGTTGCTCACTACTTCTTTAAATACTTTAACTATTTTTTCGATCCTGCGGGTGAACCGCCCTTTTTATTAGACGAATTTCCTGAAGTTCCCTCCTCATCGCTTCCTTTAATGGATTTCAAAAATTTGTCCTGTTCTTCCTTTATTTTTGTAAAATGCTGCTGAAGCTTTGCCTTTTTCTCTTCTGAAGGTTCGGTCCTCTCTTCATTTATCTCTTTGTCATATTTTCCTTGCTCAATCTCTTCCTCAACCTCTTTCGCTGGCTTACTCTCCACCAAAATGCCCAAACTAACACAAGTTCCAACAACAGTTTTAACGGCAGCTTTCAAATCCTTGCAAAGCAAATCGGGCATCTTCCTTTTTGCAATCGAGATTATTTGCTCAATTGAAATGTTCTGAACTTTTATTTTATTCTGCATTCCGGACCCTTTCTCAATTCCCAATTCTCTTTTTAATAATTCTGATACTGGAGGAGAAAAAACTTGAACACTTATCTCTTTGGAAGAAGGGTCTACATCAACCTCCACAGGAACTTTCATTCCAGCAAAACCTTTGGTCGCCTCATTTACCTTTGAGATTACTTGTCCAATATTAACTCCTATTGGACCAAGCTTCTGGCTTAAAGTTGGGCCAGGCTTCATATTCCCTCCTTCAACTAACAAATTAATCTTCATTTTCTTCCCTCCTTATCACTTTCACATTATCGAGTTTTAAAGTTACCGGAAGTTGGATAACCGAACCAAGCAAACTAACCACAACCTCTCCTTTCTGCTTATCTACTCTCAACACTTTCGCTTTTTCTCCTTTCAAAGTAGAACCGATTATCTCGACAATATCGTCGTTTTTAATAACAACATTCTCCATTGAGGGTTCGAGCATGCTTTTAATGTCTGTATAGTTTATAGTTTTCGAAAGAATGCTCTTAACATATGGAAGATTAAAAACAGCCTCTTCGGCAGACTCTCTATCCTCTGCTTCAAGAATGAGATACCCTCTTAAACCGTGCGGACTAGCAACAGAATAAACATTAAGCCCTTTTTTTCTAACCCTATCTGCTATAAGCTCTGCTACTCTTTCTTCCTTATTCGTCGTAACTTTTATTATAAAAATCATCTCATTACCTCCAAGCTAAGAAAAAGATAAAGATATTTAAAGATTGAGGTTTATAAATCTTTGTATTGGATTATCTTCCTATTTTCCTATTGCTGAGTGCCTTTTTCTGATCGCATTTTTCCCACGCGATTCTATCTTATGAGGGCCTTTAGAATTATAGAGATAAAAAAACCAACTGCCCCTAAAACAAGAATTCCTATAGCAGAAACTTTCGCAACTTTTTCGAACTCCTCTTTAGTGGGTTTCCTTAAAACCAGCCAAACCCTTTTGCATTTAAGATAAAAAGATTTTGATTTTATAATCAGGTCTTTCACTTTCGCTGCCATAACACAACTAAATACAGACGGTTTTTAAAATATTCGCACATTTAAAACAGACTTAAAAATTCGCTAATCTTACTCCTCTTCGAAAAATTCTATGCCTAGCTCTTCTTCCATTTCTTTGCGTTTTATTCCTGCTAAAGATTCTGAAGAACCAAGGATTTGGGAACTCTTAACTCCAGTAACTATCAACAAAACTCGAATGGACTTTTCCATATCTTCTGAGATTTGGGCTCCCCAAATTATTTTTGCATCAGGACTAAGTCTCTGTCCAACGCACTCTATAATTGTCTTGCATTCATCGAGGCTCATATCTGGACCTCCAACAATATTCACAAGAGCCCCTTTAGCTTCAGAGATATCAACATCTAAAAGAGGATTATTAACTGCTTTTTCGACAGCATCCAACGCTCTTTGAGAGGTATCTGATTCTCCCATCCCAATAAGAGAAACCCCTCCATCAGCCATTACAGCCCTAATATCTGCAAAATCAAGATTCACTAATCCCGAAGTTGTAATTAACTCAGTAACCCCTTTTACAGCATTTGTCAAAATCTCGTCGGCAATTTTGAAAGCTGTTTGCAAAGGCAACTCTGGAGCTAGCTCAAGAAGTTTATCATTTGGAATTACTATTAGAGTGTCCACAACAGCTTCCATCCTTTCTAATCCATCCATTGCATTCTCTATTCTCTTCTTGCCTTCAATTGTGAAGGGGAGTGTAACTACACCCACAGTTAAAGCCCCTTGTTTCTTTGCTATACTTGCAATTACTGGTGCTGCCCCTGTCCCTGTTCCTCCTCCCATTCCGCAAGTAATAAAGACCATATCTGCTCCTGCAATTTTTTTCTTAATTTCTGACTCAGACTCTTTCGCAGCTTCTTGTCCTATTCTCGGATTACTTCCAGCCCCTAATCCCTGAGTCAACTCTCTTCCAATAAGGATTTTCTTGTCCGCATTGGCATATAAAAGGTCTTGGGCATCTGTATTAACCGCGATTAGTTCTCCACCCTTAATTCCAATTTCGCGCATTCTACTTAGAGAATTCCCTCCGCCTCCTCCAACACCTATAACTTTTATCTTTGCAGATTGTTTCTTCAATAATTCCTCAAGCTCCCTATCAACCTCCTTTAAATCTGAAGAGGAATTGCGTTCAAGCGAGCCGGCTCTAGGATAAATATTTTCCATAAAATTCTGAAAGTTCCAGTCTTTATAAGAATTATTGTTCTGACTTAGAGGACTTGCCTTTAACCTTTGGTTCTTTCTTTTGAATTTCCAAATCCAAACCAAAAATCTCTTTGAACTTGCTCTCGAACAGCTTTACTAAGTTCAAATAGCCTTCTTCAACCTCCAACACTAATTTTTTCCCCTCAACCCTAAATCCAAACCTTCTTTTAAACAAAAAATCCATAAGCGCATTTATCTTTTCATTCAAATCATCAATCCCTCTCAAAACACGCAATTGATAAATAACAGTCTTTCCAGCAAGAGGGTGATTAAAGTCAACTACAACCCTTCCCCCAGAAACTGCAACTACTTTCCCAATCCTTTGATCAAATCGGAACAAAAATCCCGGAACGGGTTTCAAATTATTCTGCCTAAAAAGTTTTTCTGGAATCTTCTGAATCAAGGAGGAACTTCTCATCCCAAATGCCTTCTCAGGAGGCAATTCCACTTCATAAGACCCAATTCCTTTTCCTATTAAAAATTCCTCAACTGCTGGTAAAAACATTCCTTGACCCAAGCAAAGAATAATTGGTTTAGCTTCTTTACTATTGGGGTCTCCTATTTTCTCCAATTCTTTCCCAATGCTTGAATCGAAAACCTTTCCTTCTTTCGTCTTTGCGACAAATTCTAATTCGATAAAATCGTTCTTTTTGAAGGGCATAAAATTTAGTTATTGAAAATCTTTATAAACGTATCTTTTTTTTGTTTAGAATGGTCTTAAAATTTATTAGTGCTACTGAAGCAAAAACAGGAACGAATATTCTTCTTGATGGGGAGCCATTCACTGTCAAGAAAATTGATATAAGCAAAACAGGAAAGCACGGAGCATCTAAGTGTAGAATAGAGGCCATTGGAATCATTAATGGCCAAAAAAAAGTGATAGTTGTGCCAGGACATGAAAGATTCGAAGTGCCAGTGGTAAAAAAACAAAAGGGACAAGTCCTCTCAATTGGGCCAACCGGAATAAGCGTAATGGACCTTGAAAGTTTCGAAACCCTCGAAGTTCCGTGCAGCGAGGAATTGAAAAGTGATCTCTCTGTAAATGATAACGTCGAATATTGGGATATTGAAGGAAGATTAATTGTGAAAAGGAAGTTATGATGGCTCGAATACAAGAAGCTCAAAACAGGCTATTTAAGAATGTCTTTGTGTGCAAGAACTGCAAAGCAAAAATTAGAGCAGAGATTCAAAAAATTCTAAAAGGAAAAGTGAAATGTAGAAAGTGCCATAAAAAGGCTTTTCGCCCGTTAAAAAAAGGTAGGTAAATAAAGAAAGTAAAAACATGGGCCTATTTATTTATGATTTAGTACTTTTAGCAGTATTCTTATTAGGAATTTCTCTCTTCCTCTACTCAAATCGAAAAAACTTGAAGAGGCAAGGACTTTTAATCCTCTACAGAACAAAATGGGGGATTAAACTAATTAACTCAGTAGGAAGGAAATATGATAAGCAATTACGCGTGCTTGGAATCCTTTCAATATTTACCGGCTATATTTTAATGATATGCTCAATATACCTTATAGGAAAAATTGTTTGGCTCTACGTGCTTTATCCAGGAATTGTGAAGCAAATAAAAGTCCCTCCAATAATGCCATTAATTCCTTATCTACCAAAAATGTTCAAACTAAACTTTCTTCCCCCATTTTACTTTACATATTGGGTTATTATTCTTGCAATTGTGGCAATTAGCCACGAATTCGCTCACGGAGTTTTCGCAGCGCACAATAAAATTAAAATCAAAAAAACCGGCTTCGGATTCTTTCCCTTCTTCTTTCCAATTTTTCCCCTTGCTTTCGTAGAGCTAGATGAAAAAAATCTAGAAAAAAAGAAAATTCGCAAACAAATGGAAGTCCTCTCTGCAGGAACTTTTGCAAACATAATAATCGCGATAATTTCTTCTATACTCATGATAGGATTCTTCAACTTGGCGTTTTATCCTGCAGGAATAACCTTCAATGACTATTCTTATTCAGTAGTCGAATTAGGAACAATCACGTCGATAAATAGCATACCAATTGAGAATGTGACCTATAAAGCTCTTTCTGAGTTCATAAGAGGAAATAATTTCACTGGAATTCAAATCAACGGAAAAAAATATGTAGCTGCTAAAGCGTTTTTCCAAGAAGATGGAAAGCAATACCTAGTATTATACGACGATGCTCCTGCAATCCGAGAGAATCTTACAGGAGCAATTACGTCAATAAACGGAAATCCGATAAAGAGTTGGGAGCAACTCGGAGAGGAACTAAGAAAATACAAACCAGGGGACACTATCAAAATCACAACAGAGAAAGATGAAGGAACTTTTGAATATACTCTTCAATTGGGAAAAGACCCAAGAAACGAATCGAGAGCTTACTTGGGGATAGGCTACCACGAGTATTATCATTCTAATTTCTTAGGAAAACTTCTTTCAAAAATATCCTCTTTCAAAAAGCAAAACATATATTATAAATCCAAAATAAAAGGAGGGTGGTTCATATACAACTTATTCTGGTGGATGGTCTTAATAGGATTCAGTGTGGCTCTAGTAAACATGCTCCCAGTCGGAATTTTCGATGGAGGGAGGTTTTTTTATCTAACAATCCTCTATTTAACTAAGAGCAAAAGAAAAGCTGAAAAAACTTTCAGATACGTAACAATACTATTTTTATTAATTCTTCTCCTCTTAATGGTTTCCTGGGTAATTGGTATAAAATAAAAAATGATAAGGGAAAAATGATCCCAAAAGAAATAAGGCAGTTGCTCGAAAAGCAGAGATATGCCATAGTCGGAGAACACTCTGCAGTTAAGCTATGCCACTGGACAAAAAAATCGCTAAGAAATGAAGGGGTTTGCTGGAAAGAAAAATTCTATGGGATTAAATCACATTTGTGCTGCCAGATGAGTCCAGCGGTCATCTGGTGTGAAAACAAGTGCATCCATTGCTGGAGACCTCTTGAGCTGGGGTTAGGAGACAAAATTGAAGGGAAAATTGATTCCCCATCAAAAATAATCGAAGGATGCATAGAAGCCCAGAGAAAACTACTCTCAGGTTTTTTCATCGACAAAAATTCAAAAAAGAGGCAACTTTCAAAAGCAGACCAAGAAAAATTGAGGCAAGCCTTAAATCCAAAGCAATTTTCAATATCCCTTTCGGGAGAGCCAACAATCTATCCTTATCTTCCAAACTTAATCAAAGAACTTAGAAAGAGAAAAATAATTTCCTTCCTTGTAACAAATGGATTAAATCCCGAGATGATAAAAAGATTAGAAGAAGAGAACGCCCTACCAACCCAATTAACTATATCTGTCAATGCCCCAAATAAAGAACTTTGGGAATTCTGGCACAACTCTCTTGAAAGGAAAGGGTGGGAGATATTTAACAAAAGCCTAGAAACAATAGGAACCCTCAAAGGAAAAACCCGGAGGTGCGTACGACTCACTCTTGTCAGAAAAGGAAAAAAGAAGAACATTACAAACATGAAAACCGAGCATGCAAAACAATATGCGAAGCTAATAAAAAAAGCAGAACCGGACTTTATCCATGTTAAAGGATTCATGAGTATAGGTCACGCAACAAAAAGATTAGATTACTCCCATACCCCTTATCACGAAGAGGTCCTAAAGTTCGCTGAAGAGCTCTTAAACCACCTCCCAAAGGAATACAAAATATTAGACCAAGAAGAAAGATCCCATGTTGTTCTTATAGGCAAAAGTAGAGAAAAAATGAAAATAAAAGAAACTGAAATTTAAGTCGAGAACTAAAGGTCAATAATCCCTTCGCGAGTCAAAGCGGCAAATCTAACCCCAACGGGAAGGTGGATTAGTGCAGAAATTAGAGCCATGTGCTCCTTTCCATCCCCAGATGCTATAGAGAGAGCCACTTCTGTTCCGGAGATTTTTGGCTTCAATTTTTTCATAAACTCGTCTCTCAAATCTTTTAACCTCTTTCTCAAGTCTACCTTGACGAATTCAAAAGGCTTCTCGTGAGTAAAAGACTTGGCAAATTCGTCTCCGACGATAATTACTTTTTCCCAATCACCATATTTCATTAGTCCTGAGACTTGAGCCCAACTCCCCTTACCGGAGGAAAGAAGTGCAACTAATTCCATGCCAGAAGAAAAGCGAACCTTGTTTTTAAAAATTGTTATAAGAAATGCACTACGAAAAATTCTAACAAAAGGGCTCAAAGTTAAATTTATAAAGGAGGATTTGCTCCCAAATTTACCGCTTGAACCACATCGCTGATGCGCATCTGGCATTGGCGTGAGGTGGGAGGGAAGAATGGAACTGGAAGAAAAGATAAAAAAAGCTTTGGAAGAACTAAGAAAAGAAAAACCAAGAAAATTCGATCAAACTGTAGAATTAATTATAAACTTGCAAAAATTCGACCATAGAAAAACCCCTCTAAATTTCTTCATTAGACTTCCTCACAAAATAAAAGAAAAAAAGATTGCTGCATTTCTTGAAACTAAAAATAAAAAAGTCGATACAATTACTCCCTCAGAATTCAAAAATTACTCTGAAAAAAAAGAAGCGAAAAAACTCGTAAAAAAATACGATTTCTTTATTTCACAAGCGAATCTCATGCCAAAAATTGCGACGGTCTTTGGAAGAGTTCTTGGCCCGCAAGGAAAAATGCCTTCACCACAACTTGGAATTCTTACAATAGTGAATGACAAAGAAATAGAGGAATTAAAAGAAAAAATAAATCATACCCTAAGAATAAAAGTAAAAGAGGCAAGCATAAAAATGGGGGTCGGAAAGCAAAGCATGAAAGATTCTGAATTAATTGAAAATATTATAACAGCGTATAATGAAGTCTTAAAGAATCTTCCAAGAGGTAAAGAGAATGTAAAAAATCTCAAAATAAAATTCACCATGACTAAACCCCAAAAAATAAGCATAAGATGAATCAAAAAAGGAAAAAACCCCTTCCAGAAAGAAAGGTAAAAATAGCCAAAGAACTAAAAGAACTAATAGAGAAAAAAAGAACAATTCTCTTGGCATCGATAAAAAACATTCCTGCATTCCAATTTCAAAAAATAGTTAAAAAACTTCGAGGAAAGGCGGTAGTCAAGGTTCCAAAAAAAAGAATCGCGTTTAAAGCAATTGATGAGTGTGATGAAGATAAAAAAGCTAAAAAAGCAAATGAATGAAGGCTTCGCACTCCTTTTCTCTGACCTTGATGGATTTGAATTGGCATTAGAACTTTTAAAAAGCAAAACTCCTGTAAAAGCAAAAGCAGGCCAAGTGGCTCCAGAAGATATTATAGTAGAAGCAGGTCCCACTAATCTCCCTCCAGGTCCTGCAATAAGTGAACTTGGTGCAGTAGGGTTGCAGGTCCAAATCGAAAAGGGGAAAATTACGATTAAAGAGCCAAAAACCATAGTAAAAAAAGGAGAAACGATTTCCCAAGCAGCTGCAGAGGTTATGGCAAAATTAGATATAAAACCATTTCAAATTGGATTTGTCCCACTGGCAATCTTTGACAATAAAGAAAAAAAGTTATATTTAAATATAGAGCTAAATGTTGAAAAAACAATTGGGGAGCTCAAGAAAGAGTATGGAAAAGCCCTTGCATTTGCTGTTGAAATCGAGTACGTTACAAAAGAAAGTATCGGCTTCCTGCTTGCAAAAGCAGAAGCTCACGCTCGAGCAATAGAAAAAATTTCAAAAGAAAAAAGGAACGAAAGTGGAGAAAAAACAGAAGAGCAACCTAACGAATCGGGAAGTCCTGAGCAAACTTCTGAACTAAATCCAAAGGAGGAAAAGAAATAATGGAATATATCTATGCGGCACTGCTGCTGCACAAACTCGGAAAGGATATAGATGAAGAAAGCATAAAGAAAATTGTTGCAGCTGCAGGAGGAGATGTCGACGAAGCCAAAGTTAAATCACTAGTAGTGAGCCTTAAAGACGTCGATATCGCAAAAGAACTGGAAAATGCAAGCCTACCTGCAAGCGCTCCTGTACCTGCCGAAAAAGAAACAGAAGAAAAGAAAAAAGAAGAGAAGCCAAAAGAAGAGAAAAAAGCAGCTGCAGCAGAAGGCTTGTCCGCACTATTTGGATAAGAACAAGGCAACAAATGAAAGCGGACGAGCCAAAAGTAGTTCTAACTCCAATAGGCTAGTTACTAAAAAGAAAAAATTGCTCTACTATCCTAGGATTCTATTTATTTCAAACTAAAGGCACACCACAGATTACGATTCAAAAAATATTTAAGAAAAGAGGGCATGAATTATAAAGGAAGTGCCTGCATAGCTCAGTTAGTAGAGCGATTGCTTCGTAAGCAATAGGTCGAGGGTGCAAATCCCTCTGCAGGCTTTCGAAATCTTTAAAATCTTTCTAGATTTTCCGTTATTAACTTACTTTATGCCGCCATGTGGAGAATGGTATTCCACCTGGTTTGAGCCCAGGGTCCGCAAGGACATCCAGGTTCGATTCCTGGTGGCGGCGTTTCATCTAACTTACCTAGCCTCCTTTTTCCAAAAAGGTTAGAAAAAATTTAGAGAAAGAGTCTGCCATTTAAATTTCTAGATTCTTACTTACGTTTTCATGCTCTAGCAAGAACTTTTAGCAAGATTGCACTAGTTTCGTTTTGCTTTTTGAATCAAGATTGGCTTCTGCTTTTTGTAAAATTTCATAACTTCTTTTAGTCTTGAAGGGGTCTGGGCATAGAATGTTAAGAGAGGCTCTCCCTTTTCCACTTTTTCTCCAACATGGTGATGAATGAAAAGACCTGCATCCTTATCCAAAGGACAGCCAACAATCCTTGCTAGAAAATTTATTTTTCTATTATCAATATGAGTGATCTCTCCTTTCTTTTTAGATAGAATCCGGGTATGAAACTTTGCTGGAGCAAGTCTTTTAATCTTTCCTCCCTGAGCCTCAATAATTTGCTTAAACTTCTTAAAAGCTTTTCCAGAAGACAGTAAATCTCTAGCAAGCTCCTTTCCTTTACCTTTTTTCGCTTTTCCAGCCATTTCTAAAATCTCACCAGCCAAAAAAAGAGCTTTTTCTTCCAAATCCTTTGGTCCTTTTTTTGAAGGATCCAAAACAGAAAGAACATCCATCATCTCTAAAACAGGGCCGACGCCGTTTCCGATAGGCTGAGAACCATCTGTTAAAACAACCTTTATCCTCACTTTGAAATATCTTGCCAGCTTCTCAAATTCTCTTTTTAAACTAAGAGCTTCATTTTTTCTTTCTATCTTAGCCCCCCTACCATAAGGAATGTCAATCAGAATATAGTTACTTCCAACAGCTAATTTTTTAGACATAATTGATGCCAAAAGCTGAGACTTTGGATCTATTCCAAGCACTCTTTCTATTCGAATAATTTTTGAGTCTGCGGGCACGATCCCTATAGGCCCTTCCCAAACAAGACATGCCCCCACCTTTCTAACGAGCTTTTCAAGCTGGGCTTTTGTAAATTCTACATTTGCAAGAACCTCTACAACATCCGCAGTTCCGGCAGCACTTGTAATTGCCCTTGAAGAGTTCTTTGGCATAACTAATCCAGCACTCGCGCAAATAGAGACAACAATCGGAGTAGTTCGGTTTCCAGCAACCCCTCCAACACAGTGTTTATCTACTATAACCTTGTTCCGCAAGTTCAACTTTTCTCCAGAGTGTAACATAGATTTAATTAGAGCTATTATTTCTTTGAAATTCATCCCTTGTTTATACATAGCAGAAACAAATAAAGCAACTTCTGCCTCAGAAAGCGAGTTTGAAACAAGGTCCTTTAGGATAGTATCCAACTCTTGCTGAGTCAAGCGCTTTCCATCAAGCTTTGCCTTGATATACTCCAAACTTTTTGGAGCCCTAGCAAGACTTACCTCAACAAATTGCCCCCTTCTCAAATCCATTAAAGATCTAACTTCTGAAGAAAGAGCAATTTGGTTTTTTCCAACAATTCCCTCAACTAAACCGACTACTGTCGAAAGCTCTTTCGGATTTTTTCCCAAAGTCCGGATTGAGATCCTATCTCTCGAGTGAATTCCCAACCTCTGAGCCGTCTTTAGATTGAGCATAGCAACTGGAACTCCTGCAAACCACTTCAAAAACTTAACCTTCAAGCGCATTCAATGAAAAAAGAAAAACCATTTTTATATTTATCGAGCACCTTAAATTGTTCCCAAACCCTGCCTCGCTGACAACCGTTAGACCTGAAAGAGGATCCTTAAAAATCTAAAACTGCACAGTAAAAAACTTAACAATAAGGATTTAAATTAAGAGAGGATTGAGAGAAATTCAATTCAAGTTAAGAAAGATTTTTCGCACGGACAGAGGCTTTTCTTTTGGCGAGTAGTTTTCTCTCCTTTTGATAAATCTCAAGAAAAATAACTAGATAAGCCAAAACAAGAGGCCCTATAACTAGACCAAGAATTCCAAAAGTCAAAAGCCCCCCAATCATTCCAGCAAAAACGAGGCCTGTATGAAGTTTAACTCTTTTTGAAACAAAAAGAGGCCTCAAGAAATTATCAATATTTGAGGAGAGTACACCAAAAATTAAAATTCCAATCAACTGAAAAGTAATCCCCTTAGTTACGAACAAATAAATTGCAACAGGAAGCCAGACTATCATTGTCCCAATTACTGGGAAAATTCCAGCAAGAATTGCAAGGATAGTGAAGAGAAGCGCATTTGGAGCTTTGAAAAGAAAAAAACCTAAGCCAATGACAAGCCCCTGGATCGATCCAACAATAACTTGCCCAAATAAAACCGCGCTTGCAATTCCTTTAGAGCATTCTAAAAGTCTCGCGTTTACTCTTTCGGAAAAGGGGGAAATTGAACGCAAAAAGCGAAGAATCTCTTCTTGATCTCTTAAAACAAAAAAGAAGGTAAACAAAACGACAATCATATGCAAAAGAAAAGTTGGAAAAGAAAAAAGCATCTCAGTAAAAGCATTCATTAGCTTGTTTAAGCTTTTAGATGTAAAAGAAAACAAAATTGAGCTCACATCGTCTACAGAAGACAAAGAAGAGAAGAAAGGAGGGAAAACTTCCTTAATTATGCTTTGAAAATCTAAATTCTGCACAGCAAAA
>JAFCDW010000052.1 GCA_017609475.1 Candidatus Pacearchaeota archaeon | reverse complement strand
CGACTGTAATTGCCTTTCTCGCACATCCTGGGCTTTCTATAGTCCCATAAAAAGAACCGGAGTTTCCTGCAGCTATAACTGCTACAACACCTGCATCAACCACCCTATCAACTGCCTGACTCATAGGATCATCTGGGGTCCCAGGACCGCCTAAACTCAAACTAATAACATCATAATGGTCTTCAAAATTTCCGTCTTGATTAGGATCAACGGATCTTTCTATCGCTGCTATAATATCATCCAAATAACCCGCTCCACGAGCATCCAAAACCTTGTAAGCCACTATCCTAGCATCAGGTGCAACACCGTTCAAACCCTCGTCAGGCTCAACAACTCCATCGCCATCCCAATCTCCATTTCCAGCAGCAATTGCAGCAACATGGGTTCCATGCCCATGATCATCCATCGGGTCCTCATCTCCATTCGCAAAATCATAACCTGCAATAATTTTATCGCAAAATCCCTCCAAAAATTCCTCTCTAGAACAACCACCCAAATCTGGATGGGTGTAATCTACTCCAGTATCAATAATTGCAATAGTAACATTTTGACCAGTTATGTTCCTGCCAAACTCGTCTCGCATTTTCCAAACCTTATCCGCATTAATTAAAGGAACAGATTCGTCCAAAAGAGCGTGAACCTCGTAATTCGGATAAACCCTTTTAACCCCTTCGATTTTTTCTATCTCTTTCGCCTCTTCATCCGATATGTTCAAGGTAACTCCATTAACAACCCTTACAAAAGAATTCATTAATCTTTCAGAACTTTCTGCGCCCCCAAAAGAAGCTCCCAACTTTCCCTCAATCTTTGATAAAATCCTGCTCTTAACTTCTTCATGACTTTGAATTAAATTCTCCTTGTATCTATTCATTTCCTTGGGGATATCATCTTCTAAAAAGAGGAACTTATTTGCCAACGGAATTTTTGCCATAACGGATCTCTCATTCTTTTCTGCCTTTTTCTTTAATTCGACATATTTTTCAACAAGAGGTTTTTCCTTGAACTCTACTATATATCCTGTATACTTTGCTGATTCTGAAAAAAGCTCCGAAGAAAAAACTCCGCCATCCTCAGAAAAAGACATCTCATAACGACTAAAATCCATTAAAGAATCTACCTGGGAAATCGTGCGTGGCAGAGCAACAAAATTTGCTGACTTGCGAGTTTCAAAAAAATCGCTGCGTTGAAAAGAGTTAAAAGAGTCTTCCTGAAAAGAGAGCGCGCTTCGCGCGACAGAAAATTTTTGAGAAAGAGCAGAACTATCTGGAGGATCGGTTAATTTTATCTGTTCTCCAACCTCATAAATATCTTTCAAAGTGGCAAGAGACATACTTAGCTTAGAAAAATTAACAGGCGGAACAATTTTTTCCAATTCGATATACATAACATCCTTTTTACCTATAACAAAACTTCCAGAGAGATTCTCGTATCCGTCGGCAGAAGCAAAAAAACGATAGTTCCAAACAGGAAACAAACAAGAAAAGTGAAAGAGCCCTTCTCCTTCTCTCACCTCAAAGGGCTCTTTCTCATCTTCTGAATAAAGCTTCAAAACGGCATTCTTCAAAGGCTCCCGCGTTCCCTTTTCAACGACAATCAAGGTAAAATCAACACATCCTCTAACAGGTTTATCAACCTCGCTTGAACCCTCTCTAACTTTGACGCATTTCCCATTAACACATATATAACCGATACCACAATCTCCAGGAGTTACACATTCCTCCTTATGTTCCACAACATTTCTCCCAGTAATCTTCCCCCAAAAATCTGAGAACCATCCAGCAGAGACAAGTGAGAGCGATAAAACTACAACGAACATCAAACAAACAAACCTAACCTCTTTTGTCATAACAGACCTAAAACGAAAAGCAAATTTATAAAATTTGCCGCACTGCGAATTTCACCAAACTCAAAAGATCCAATCAAAACCACACCAACCTCTAAACCAAAAAAGTACGAAAAGGACAAAACTAATCAAAAAAGCTGGAGAGAAAGGCACTCCTCCACGAATTAAAACAGACTTTCTCGCTTTTCTAAGAATAGAAATCTCTTTTGAACT
>JAFCDW010000051.1 GCA_017609475.1 Candidatus Pacearchaeota archaeon | reverse complement strand
AGTTCAAAAGAGATTTCTATTCTTAGAAAAGCGAGAAAGTCTGTTTTAATTCGTGGAGGAGTGCCTTTCTCTCCAGCTTTTTTGATTAGTTTTGTCCTTTTCGTACTTTTTTGGCTTAGAGGTTGGTGTGGTTTTGATTGGATCTTTTGAGCTGGGAAGGTTTTTGTTTAAGGAATTCTCTTTGGAAGTTTTATTTTTTCTTTTTTGCGGACTTTTTGGGAAGGGCTTTTTTTGACGCGCTTTTTTGGGCTTTTTTTCTTTTCTTTTGATTTTTCAGATTTTATTAGTTCTTGCTGAAGTTGTTCTAACTCTTCTGGTGATGCTTCCTTTCTTTTTGATTTGAGGGGTTCATCCCTATAAATTGGAATAGCATTGATTGCAATGTGGTCGCTAACTTTTGTTAATGCGAGTTTTACTTCGCGAGGTTTTAGTTTCTGCTCTATTAATTTTGAAATCTCCTTTGCTAGAGCGAGAGTTTTTTCAGAGGCGGTTTCTTTTTCATTTATGTGTTTTTTTGGAATTATGAGAGAATGCCCTTTTGAAATGGGGTTTATTTCTAAAACTGCTACTGCTTCTTCGTTTTCTCCTATTTTATAAGAGGGAATTTTTCCTTGGGCAATTAGACAAAAAATGCATGGAGGCACGTTCTTAGCTGTTCCTATTTTAATTAAATTATTTTGGATTAAAAATTCTTCAAGTTCCGAAGAATTCATTGAGTTTATTTTTTGCTTTGCAAACTCTTTTTTATTCTTAGGAAAGGTCGTCTCTATCTGGTTAATTAATTGCTTTTTTATTTCGCGAGCTTGCTGTTCTGAAAGCATTTTTATCCGAGGGCTCTTCTCATATCGATAACTTGGACAGAATTAACTTCTGGAATTTCCTCGAGCTTTTTTTCAATTGGTTCGAGTTCGGTGTTTTCATCGAGTTGAAAAGTTAAGATTAGCGCTCTTAGTCCAAATGCGATTGGTTGCTCTTCTGTTTTTCCTACCTCTCCGCTGTTTTCAGAGATTATTCTCTCTGCTTCTATTTTTATTTTTTCTAAGTCTGTTTCTGGATTTTGCGGCATTATTTTTATTTTGACTATTGCAGTCCCCATGGTTTAGATTGGAAAAGCCTGTTTATAAGTTTTTGGACTCGGCCGCTGTGGAAAATATAAATACTTAAAAAGATGACCAATTTTTAAAGGGGATGGGAACTAATTACGAGAAACTTTTGGAAAGGATTTCAAGGATTTCTGGATTGAATAGAGATGAATTGGAGAGGAAAATTGAGGCAAAGAGGGCGAAGTTAGCTGGTTTGATTACAAAAGAGGGAGCGGCACAAGTGGTTGCGGCAGAGTTAGGGATTTCTCTTGGAGAAGAGAGATTAAAGATAAACGAACTTGTTCCAGGAATGCGAAAAGTGAATGTTCTTGGAAAGATAATTCGAATTTTTCCTGTTCGCTCTTTTACTAGGAACGGAAAGTCGAATCGCGTGGCGAGTTTTGTTTTGGCTGATGATACTTCGAACGTGCGCGTTGTTCTTTGGGATTCTCACCATATCGATTTAATTGAGAAAGGGGAAATTAGCGAGGGTTCTGTTATTGAGATAGTTAATGCTTCTATGAGAGATAACGAGATTCATTTGGGGAGTTTCTCAGAAATAAAAAAAAGTGCAGAGGTTTTGGAAAATATTGTAACAGCTAAAATTGTTAAAGAAAAAAGAATTTCGGAATTTAGACCAAATGAGAGTGTTAAAGCTAGAGCATTTGTTGTGCAGTCCTTTGAGCCCAGGTTCTTTTATGTTTGTCCGGAATGTAAAGGAAGAGTAGAGCGAGAGGAAGAAGGGTTTGTTTGCAAGGTTCATGGGAGAGTTGCTCCTGAGAAGAGAGCGGTCATTAATTTAGTTCTTGACGACGGGACTGGAACAATTCGGGCGGTCGTTTTTCACGATCTCTTAGAAAAGCTCGGTTTTCAGGATTTAGAGAGTTCTGAAAGGGTTTTAGACCAGAGAGAGTCTCTTTTGGGAACAGAATGGATTTTCTCTGGAGATGTTCGAAACAATGCTTTTTTTAACGAGTTGGAGTTTGTTGTGAGTGATATTGAGCCAGTTGATTTAGATTTGGTGATTTCGGAGCTTGAAAAAGGAGATAAAAATTTATAAAAGC
>JAFCDW010000010.1 GCA_017609475.1 Candidatus Pacearchaeota archaeon | reverse complement strand
ATTCCTGCAATACTTGCCAGATCTAAATTCCACTGGATTAGCGCTGCAACCCCCAAAATTATCACAATCTCTGAAAAGCTAAAAAGAATAACCATTAAAGAAGATTTGAAATTGTGATATCTAACAAAGACCACTAAAGATGCTAAAACTAAAGCAGTTATGGCTGCAATCAAAATAAATTTAATAAAATCTCGCCCAAGGGTAGGAGAAATTGTATCTAACTTAACAATTTCCAGTTTATAAGGAAGGCTACCAGTAATTAAGATTGTTTGAAGCCTGTGCATTGAAGCAACAGCATCATTATAAGCATCTGCTTGAGTAGGTCCTTTTCCAGAACCAGAAATGGCTATCTGAGTTGTGACCCTTCCCTTCAAATCCTCACTTATTAAAAGACTATCAACTAAATTATCATCTACATACAAATCCAGCTTTTCTGAAAGAAAGTTTCCTTCAGGAGTTGAATTTACTGAAAGATTTTGAGTTATTTCTGCATGCCTTTTCGCCGCCTCTGGGGATAGCACAACTGTAAAAGAGAATCTACAAACATAACCTTCTTCAAAAGGAGAGCAAGATTCTATCCTTGCATGCTGTGCATCCCTTCCAACAGAAGCTATATCCTTATTTCCTCCCACAAAAACAGTTTTATTTCCAATCTTTGCTTCGAACTTTCCTTGCTCTCCAATTAGTTTTTCTAAATCTTCTGGAGTTGCTCCAGCAATTTCCACACGTATCCGATTATTCCCTTCTAAGTCCAATGCAGGAACCACTGTCACATCTTCTATTCCATAAACATTTAGCCGATTGCTTATTACTTCAACCAAATCATTAACCTCAGAAGAAGAAAGCTTTTTATCTTTGGCTTGAACCAGAGCTCTTGCCCCTCCAACAAGGTCTAACCCCATTTTAATATTAGACTTAGGAACTTCTTGAACAGTTATTTCAGGAGGAGTGGAGGAATAAAGAAAAATCTTAGAGTCAGTCGTTTGAATTATTGTTTTTACACTCTCGTTCGACGGAAATTTTGCTGCTAGAATCCTAGAAAAGTCTTCAACACTCCTAACAGGATGGCCATCTATTGCCGTGATTATTTGGTTCTGACGGAGTCCTTGCTCGAATGCTGTGGAATTGGGATCAACGCTCGAAACCAATACGCCTTTTTGCATAAAAGCTGGAGGAATTCCAAAAATGGCAATAAGTGAAAAGATCAGTGCAATCAACCATACCCAAAGTTTCCAACTCAGCTTAATTTTCATTTTTTCTACCAAAATACCATTTAAGTAAACCTACATTTGTGATCCATGTATTAATAACATCGAATCCCAAACCAATTACTAAGATAGTAAATATTTTTGACAAAATATCGGAAAAAGAGCTTACAACAAGCAAAGCAACCAAAAAAGCCACAAAAGAAGTGGCTGTCATTGTCATACCAGTCTTAAACGAACTAAAAAGCCTCTCATTTAAACTTCCTTCGCCCCTCAAAACCCTATTAGTTAATAAAATATCTGTATCAACAGAGTATCCAATCAGCATCAAAAAAGCAATTATTCCCGCACTAGACATTTTTATTCCTAAAAAATCAACTAGGGCAAGAGTCATCAAAATATCTGCAAAGGCAGAAATAATAACAGCAAAGCTTGGAATATTATACTTCAAATAAACCCCAATAGTAAAAAATAAGACCACTAATGAAAAAAGAATAGCTTGGTTAAGTGTCAAAACCTTAAAAACGAAAAAAAGCAAGGGAGGAAGAATTGCGCACAAAGTCAGAAAAAACTTAACTTTCCTTTGCTTTGCAAATAAAAAGAAAACGACCAACCCCATAAAAGTAAAAGCATAAATTACTGCAAGAATTAATTGCTTAAAAAAGCTTTTCCCCAAACTCGAACCAGTATATTCGAAACTGCTATTCTCCTCAGTCAAAGGATGCCCAAAATAATCTTCGAGAACTGTTTTAGTGCGGTTAATATCTAGTGTTGTCTCAAGAATTATTGCCTTTTTTTCTTTTGTAACAAGATCATAAACTTCTCTCACAACCAAATCCTCTAACATAGGAGAAAGCTCTTTTTGCAAGGCCTCGGCATCAAAAGACCCTTGAAGAGTTACCGAAGTTCCACCAGTCAAAGAAATATCTTTATACATAAAATCTCCATGTTGGGAATAAAAAATCCCTAGGGAAAAAAGAGAAAGCAAAATTAGAGTAAGAGGAATTAGGAGTAAAAACTTGTAATACTTATCATGCCAGCTTCCTATATCAAATTTTCTTAATTTCATATTATTCGAACTGTTTTGTGAAACAATACTATTGCATGCGCGGGCCGGGATTCGAACCCGGGTCAACTGGGTGGAAACCAGTTATACTAACCACTATACTACCCACGCATAAAAATGTTTACTTTTCGAACTATTTTAAAACTTGCGAATTTTGCAGAGCGACGCGCCTGATAGGATTCGAACCTATGGCCTCTTCCTCTCTCTGCAAATGCATAGGAGGGAAGCGCTCTATCCAACTGAGCTACAGGCGCATAATTTAAGAGGGCTATAATTATTTAAAAAAATGTTGCTAAGAGATGTCCTTTCCTAAACCCTCCTAAACAATTGAATTCTGGACACATAGGTTTTATAGAGTAGTTTTTTAAATAACAAAGAGTACAAATCGCTATAGGCAAAAGTTGATTGTGGCATAGCAAAGGTATGTGCGCGGGAATGCCGGAGCGGTCAAACGGGACGCGCTAAGGACGCGTTGGCTCAGTGCCTGCGGAGGTTCGAATCCTCCTTCCCGCACTAAAAAAACTTATAAAGGGTGAATTCAGAATAATAAGGAAGACGGCCATAGTGAGCGGGAAACACCTGTTCCCATTCCGAACACAGAAGTTAAGCCGCTCACGTTGGAAATTGTAGTGGCTAACTGCCGCGAACTTTCCAAGCCGTCTTCACTACACATGATTAGCTATTTCTTGTAGCATATCAATTGTAAGATTGGATTCTATTGATTGGGTTTTATTGGCAGAGAATACCTAAAATTAGAAGCAATGCTAGAAGTAAAAAACAAAATTGGCGGCAAGTATATAAATTGGGTCCTATTAGTATAATCGCAAAAAGCACAACTCAATATCCAAAAATGAAACAAAAGGTCTCAAAATCCGAAGCAGAAAAACAAATAGAAGAATTTTTCAAAGATATAAAAAACAAAACGCCTGCTGAAATTAAAAAAATAAAAAAACTCGCGATGAGCAAAAGAATAAGACTCAAAGATAAAAGAAAAACTTTTTGTAAATATTGCCTGCACCCTTTTTCTGGAGCAGAAAAAATAAGAATAAAAAAAGGGCGAAAAATAATAGTTTGCAAAAACTGTGGAAAAATTAGTAGATGGAAACTGAAAAGAGAAACTAGTGAAGGTTAATCGCTTTCGAAGATTAACTCTTATTAAACTTTGCAACCAATTCTATAAAATCTTCTTGACCGAGGAACATTGCTCTACAACAATACCGCTCCAACCCTAACTCATCTAAAACCTTTCCAGGAGTTTCTCCTTCTTTCACTCGCTTCTTAAACTCCTCCCACAAGTGAGCAATTGGCTTTCCGCATGAAAAACACCTTATTGGGATTATCATAACTATACTCCGCTAAAGCATTTTTTAAACCTTGTGCTAAGATTCAGTTATACGCGCCACCAAAATCAAAGATCGTTATAGCACTAAAAAGATAGTTTTTTAAATAAAATGCCTGTGAGTAGGATATGGCAAGAAGAAAACCAGTTAGAAAACGAGGAAAAATCCCTCTTAGCAAGTATTTTCAAAAATTAAAAGAAGGAGATAGAGTCTCAATTGTACCAGAGATCAGTTTGCAACCTAGCTTTCCGTTACGATATCGCGGCTTAACTGGAGTGGTTACTGGAACACGCGGAAGAGCCTATCTTGTAAAAATCAAAGACCAAAAAAAAGAAAAAACTCTAATAATCGAGCCAATACATTTAAAAAAAATAAAGCAGATTTAAAAAAATGATAAAAAGCATGACTCCCCTAAGTCTTGCAGAAACAAAAGAGTATTTGGAAAAGGACCCAAACAAAAAAGAAATAGTGAAATTTATTAAGAAATTTTCTCCAATTGATGCAAAAAAAGCCAAAGAACTTAGGGAGGAAATTAGAAAATTAGGCTTATTCAAAATAAAAGAAGAACACATAAGTAAAATAATCGACCTTCTTCCAGAAACAAAAGAAGAATTAAACAAAATACACCTTGATGTCGATTTAAGTGAAGATGAAAAAGATAAATTACTCGAAACAATTAAAAAATTTAAGTGAAGAAAATGAAAAAAGAAGATTACGCAATTGTGCTAGACTACTTGCCACATGGGTATCCTTTAGAAAAAAGAATTATGCCAATAGTCCAAGCGATAGGGGAAGAAACTTTCACCCTCTTAGAACTAGTTCCTCGCAAAGGTGTTTCCTTTGAAATCGGAGAGAGAGTATACATCGGAGAAGGAAAGAGAGACAAAATATATTATATTGCAGGAAGGTTAAAGAGGGAAAAAATAACCGAAGCTGCAAAAGAGCAACTCCAAGATTTTTTAAAAGACGCTGTAATAAAAAATGAAAAAAAATTTGTCGCATTTTTCAATAATGCGCAAGCCATAAATAAAAGAATGCATCAAATTGAACTCATCCCAGGAATGGGAAAAAAGCACATGAAAGAAATCTTGAAACAAAGAGAAGAAAAACCGTTTGAATCGTTTGCGGACCTTAAAAAAAGAATTCCAAACCTTCCTGACCCAGAAAAAGCAATAGTTAGAAGGATATTCAAAGAATTAACAGAATTCGAAAGATACAATCTATTCATAGGATAAAATGGCAGAACAAAAAGCCGAAGAAAAAATTGTAAGAATCTTGTCGAAAGATATAGAAGGAAAGATGAGAGTATACGCTGGACTAACGAAGATTAAAGGGATTTCATGGGCGGTCTCTAATGCAATTTGTAAAAAACTCGGAATTGACAAAAGAAGAAAAATAGGAAGCCTTACAGAAGAAGAGATAAAAAAAATCACAGAATTCGTCAAAAAGCCATCGATACCTAGTTTTTTATTCAATAGAACGAGGGACCCCGAAACCGGAGAAAACAAACTTCTCATCGGATCGGACTTGGATTTAAGAAAAGAGTTTGATATTAAAAGATTAAAAAAAATCAAAAGTTATCGTGGACTAAGGCACTCTCTTGGACTTCCATGTAGAGGGCAAAGAACTAAGAGCAATTTCAGAAAAAATAGAAAAAAGGGAGGAGGAATCAAAAAGAAAAATAAACCCAAAAAAGAGTAAAAAATGTTGAGGAAACATAAGAAATACGAAAAGCCTAAAAGACCTTTTGAAAAAAAAAGAATAGAGGAAGAAGCAAAAATAAAAAAAGAATTCGGACTAAAAAATAAAAGAGAGATTTGGAAAGCCGAAGCGAAAATAAAAAAAATAAGAAATAGGGCGAAAAAACTCATAACAGCAACAGAAGAAGAACAACGAGAATTTTTCGAAAAATTGAAAAAATTGGGATTTGAAGTAAACTCAATTGCAGATGTACTTTCTCTTGAGAAAGAGGACTATCTTAAAAGGAGATTACAAACAATAGTTTTCAAAAAAGGGCTTGCCAGAACAATTAAAGAAGCCAGACAATTAATCACTCACAAAAAAGTTCGGGTAGGTGAAAAAATAATAGATAGCCCTTCATACCTCGTTCCTGTAGAGCTCGAAGATAAAATCTCTATTAAACAGAAAGAGCCTAAAAAAGAAAAATCAAACAAAGAAGAAATAAAAAAGGAGAATCAAAATGCCTAAAAAGCAAGAGCCTAAAAAAGAAAATTCGAAAGAAAAGGCTAAAGAAGAAAAAAAACAGGAGAAAAAACAAAAAAAGTCCTATGAAGCTGTTTTGAATATTTATACTTCTTTTAATAATACAATAGCTCATGCAACGGATATGGCTGGAACAACTCTCGCAAAAGTTAGTGGAGGAATGGTCACAAAGCACGATAGATTGAAAGCGAATCCGACAATTGCTATGTTCATCGCAAAAAGAATCGCAGAAAGACTAAAAGAGCTAAACGTAAATTCTCTCTATATTCGGATAAGGGCCAAAACAAGGAATCCTGCTCCGGGCCCAGGAGCCCATGCAATAATAAAAAGCATTACAAGAGAAGGATTTAAAATTCTCAACATTTTAGATACAACTAGAGTTCCGAGAGGAGGTCCTAAGAAAAAAGGAGGAAGAAGGGGGAGAAGGGTTTAAAAAATAAAAAAACGAATTCAAAAAATGAAAATAGTTGAAAAAACCGAAAACCAACTAACTTTTGTCGCAAAGATTCCGCTAAACTTAGCGAATGCGATAAGAAGATACGTTTGGCAAATTCCTATTTTTGCGATTGATGAAGTTGAAATTTTTCTTAATGATTCACCAATGTACGACGAAGCTCTCGCGCACAGGCTTGGGCTTATCCCCATAAAAATGGAAAAATCGCTCGATGAAAAAAAAGTAAAATTGTCTTTAAAAGTAAAAAAAGAAGGAACAGTATATTCAGGAGACTTGGAAGGGGATGCAAAAGTGGTTTATAAAAACATGCCCATAGTAATTTTGGACAAAGGGCAGAAGTTGGAATTGGTTGCAACAGGGCGGTTCGGAAAAGGAAGTGAGCATACGAAATTCAGTCCTGGACTACTTTACTATAGGGAGGTCTTCGAACTAACAACTGACAAAAGCCTTTTAGAGGAGTTCAAAAAAAGATTTCCTTCAAATAAGATAGAGGAGAAAGGCGGAAAAATAACAATTCTCGATGATCAAAAGAAAGAGATAAAAGACATGTGCCAGAGCATATGCAAAGAAAAAGGGAAAGAGTTAGAGCTAAAAGAAACTGATGAGATTGTGATAACAATAGAAAGCTTCGGGCAGCTTCCTCCAGAGAAGATTTTTAAGCGTGCAATAGAGTGTCTAAAGAAAGACCTTTCAGAAGTTGCGAAACTTGCAGAAAAGAAAATTTAAAAAAATTTTTATAGAGAATTCTTATGATAATATCGGATGCAGGCGTGCCGGAGTGGTCAAACGGGGCAGACTCAAGATCTGCTGGCTTAGTGCCTACAAAGGTTCGAATCCTTTCGCCTGCATCCCACACCAACCTGCAAAAGTAAAACTGTTAAAGGGAACAGAGCAAGATTTATAAATAAACAGCACTCTAAAAAGGCAAGAAACCGCGAGTTAACGCGTTAGCGGGAAATGATTTCTCGTTAACATGGCATATGCTTTTTGAAAAATGAAATCAAAAACAAAAATATCAAAACAAGCGAAAAGAAAAACCAACGAACAACTAGTTAAAACTATCTTAGCTGCAAAAAAACAAGAGAAATGGCTAGAGGTAGCGCATGAACTATCCAAGCCAAGAAGAAAAAGAATTGAAATCAATTTGAATGAACTGAATGAACTCGTAAAAGAAGGGGAAAAGGTGATTGTTCCAGGCAAGGTTCTCTCACTCGGACGAATAGACAAAAAGATAAGTGTATGCGCACTAAGTTTTTCAAAACAAGCTAAAGAAAAACTAATTAAAGCAGGATGCACTATTAACACAATTCTAAATGAAATAAATAAAAATCCGAGTGCCAAAGGAATCCGAATAATAAAATGAAAGTTGTCGACGGAAAAAATGCAATTTTAGGAAGGCTTGCGACATATGTTGCAAAAGAAGCTTTGAAGGGTGAAGAAGTTGCTGTGGTAAATGTGGAAGAGATCATGATTTCTGGAAATAAAAGAGATATAAAAGAGAGAATAGAGCAAAAGAGAAGAAGGGTAGGAAGTAGCCAAAAAGGACCAAAAGTTTCTCGCTCTCCAGAAAAATTCGTAAAAAGAGTGATTAGAGGAATGCTCCCAAACCATAGAACTGGAAGAGGAAAGGAGGCTTTCAAAAGAATAAGATGCTATGTCGGGGTCCCCGAGAAGTTTAAAGAAGTTGAAAAAATTTCTTTAAAGCACAAATCTCCAATTAAATTTGTCAAGATAAAAGAAATCTTAAAATGATTGTAGTGTCCGGAAAAAGAAAAAGGGCAATTGCGCGAGCAGTTTTAACCGAAGGTAGCGGAAAGGTCCTAATAAACCGAAAAAACTACAAAACTCTTCAATTCATTGACTTTCTAAGAATTAAGGAAGTGCTGGAATTGGCAAGACAAGTTTTAGGAGAGCTAAAATTTGACGCAAATATCATTGTAAGAGGGGGAGGAGAAAAAGGACAAATAGAAGCTGCAAGAGTTGCCTTAGCTAGAGGAATTGTTAAATTTTCAAAATCAAAGGAATTAGAAAGGAAATTTGATTCGTATGACAGAAATATTCTAGTTGCGGACGTTCGAAGAAAAGAAACATATAAGCCTGGAGACTCCAAAGCAAGAAAAAAGAGGCAAACCTCATACAGATAACCATTCTAAACCCTATTTAATCTTCTTTATACCCAGCCGCTCTAATTTGTCCTGAACCTTATTGAAAATCACTGGAGAGATTAAAGGGGGATGATTTCCCTGATGGATTTGCTTATCGAACTTTATTTTTCCCAAATAAGTCTGATTAGTGAGAATTTTCTTTAGGCCATTAACAGAAAAACCATACTTTTTTGCAAGCTTAGTTAAACTAATATCAGTATTTAAAAACTCCTGAAAAATTTCTTGAACTTTTAAAGAATCTTCAGAAGGAACAAGTTGCTTATTTTCCAATTTATAACCAAAAGGAGCTCGTGAAACAACTCTCCCATCCCTAGCTTGCTTGCTCATCGAAAACTTTGTTCTTTCACTTGTCACGTTTCTCTCAAACTCTGCAAAAGCAGAAATAATGTGAAACATCAACTTTCCGCTCGCAGAAGTTGTTTCAATTTTATCTTGTAAGGAGACAAAATCAATTCCCCACTCCTTCAGTTTCTCAATTGTTTGAATCAAGTCAATCAAGCTCCTAGAGAACCTATCGAGCTTATAAATAAAAATTGCCTGAAACTTTTTTTCCTGCGCATCCTTCAAAAGCTGCACCATTGCTGGCCTTCCCTTAATATCTTTTGCAGATTTGCCCTCATCTTTATAAACTTTAAAAATCTCGTAGCCGAGTGCCTTTGCATAGTTTTCTAAAGCTTCCTGCTGAGCTGCTAGAGAAATTCCTTGTCTTGCTTGTTCTTCTGTCGAAACTCTTACATAAATTGCTGCTAAAGGTTTTGCTTTTTCCATTTCACCTCTTTTTTCGCATAAACTCTTTGAAAAGCTCCTTATATTTTGGATCGTTTCCAGAAATTATTCGAAAATGGATGTTCTCTGGCTGATAAGGAGTATATTTTCCAAACCAAGAGGCTGCTCTTGCTACTTGATCTTGCGCTTTAAGATAATAATTCCCGTTCCCATTTCCCTTGTATTCCACTATATAAACCTCACTCACACCTTCATTTTTGCAAAAAAAGACCAAATCTGGCTGCGCAATAACCCGTCTGCCATCTCCTAAAAGAGTTTGTTCGATTACATAACCTACAACACCCGGGATTCCAAAAGCATCTGGGTGGGAAGCGATTATTTCTAAAGCTTTTGTGTGCGCGCTCTTTTTTGCCATTTTAAATTAGTCCTTGTTTAGATAGCTGTCTAAACAGCTGTTCGTTATTTTTGTAAAGGATTGTTTTAATTCCTAGTTTTTTAGCAGCATCAATATTCCACTTCTGATTATCAATAAAAAGTGCTTCAGAAGGCTTTGCCCCTATTTTTTTGAGAGCTAACTTGTATATTTCTGGATTTGGTTTTCTAACTCCAACATCACAAGAAATAATAACAGCATCAAATCGTCTTAATAGCCTTCTACGAACAAGAGCCTTTTTCGATAAGTACCATTGGTCACTTAAAACCGCAATTTTATACCCTTTCTTTTTTAATTTGTATGCGAATTTGTAAAGCACTTTATTCTGCTTGAAATTCTTTTTATATGCTGCATTATAGAGGGTTTTTAGCTTTTTTTCTGAAACCCCTAAATTCTTTGCTAAAAGGCGAATTGCCTCTTTTTCAGGAATTTGCCCTTCTATTGACATCGCGTAAATTGTATCAATAGAATCAAAGTATTGGTCAAGAGAGATTCTCAATTTCCTTGCAACATGCTCGTGAACCCCTAAAGACCTGTGACCCCCCTTACTTGAAAGTCTTGCAGGATTTTTAGGTAAAACCAAAACCCCTCCAATATCAAAAATAATTGCTTTTATTTTCGGCCGTGCTTCCGCTCGCTTAATCCTTGATCGCCTCGCCTCCAATTTCCTAAGGTTCTTTTGTTTTTTTGTTTTTTGAGAGGATTTAGGTAAGCTAGATTTAAAAGCCATTTTAATTAGCCAATTGATTCTTAGATGTTGAAGGAATTCTTTCTAGCATTAGCCCGTTATTTTCTTTTAACTATGTAAAATTATGTGCACTAAGGTTTATAAATTTATGGTGCACGTTCTTTTAGGGTGCCCTAAGTTCATAAAATTTAATAAAAAACAAAGAAATTGTTGAGAAAATCGTGGGAAATTGTTGAGAAAATCGTGCTCTCTAGGCAAAATTTGACTTTTCTCTCAATTTTTCTCCCAATACTAAAGACCATTAACTGCGATCTTGCTATTGCCCATTTGGATAAAATTTGCACATTGCCCAAAAGAGCTCTAATAGATAGTTGTGAATCCAGAACTGAATCTCAGAACTATGCCAAGAAAAATGGCTTTCACAATCAAAAAGGATGCACTTAAACCCCTTTTTATTGAGTTTTATTGGATGTCCATAATATATGAAGATATCACAACAACCTAACTAGATGTGCTAATTTTATTGACTAGATCTTTTGGATACGCTAAAAGACTAGAAATGATTGTAAAACAAATATCAAGTCTGTTTTCTGAAATTTTTGGTTTTATTAGAATGCTTTTTAGTGTGCTTTGTTATATCATGTGCACTAAGGTTAGCTTAGTATACAAAGATTGGAGAAAAAGAGAGTATTTTTAGGTATTTGGGTGTTTAAGGGTGTTCAAACAGCTGTTTAATGGTTATTTTTTGCGGATTTTTAAAGAATTGTGAAGTTTTTCCTAATAAAATCTCGTTCTCGCCAAACTTGGCAATGAATAAAACCCTAAATTTTATCGACGGAAACAAAAGATATTTAAACAAAAAAAAGTTAGAATAAACATGTTTTGGTTTTTTTCTGGCAAAAAAGAGGTGAAAAGGGTTGAAGAAGAAACAAAGCGGAGTTTTGAGTCTGTAAAAAAAGACCTTACTGCAGTAAGCGGATGGATAAAACACCTCGATTCTGAAAAAAATTTACAAAAAAAAGAGATCGAAGAAATAAAAAAAGATTTATCGTCGATAAAAGAGGAACTAGAAGGGATAAAAAACGCACTTCAGTTGTTAGGAGGGATAAAATTCAAAACCCAATCAGCAAAGAACAAACAGCTGTTTAATAAACAAACAGCTGTTTATGCTGTTCAAACACCTGTTCAAACACCTGTTCAAACACCAAATTTTGAACAATTTTCAATAAGCGAACGCGCTATTCTCTGGGTACTTTTAAATACTGAAATGAAATTAAGCTATGAAGATCTTGCAGCAATACTAGGAAAAGAAAAATCAACAATAAGGGGCCAAATAAACATAATAAAACAGAAAAGTGAGGGTTTAATCCAAGAAATTACAGAAAAAAATGGCAAAAAGAGAGTATTTATTCCAGAAGAAATGAAAGAAATTCAGAAGAAATGAAAGAAATTTTTCTCAAAAAAGCAAAAGTGAGGGTTAAAAAAGATAAAAACAAAAAGAAAAACAAAAATAAAAGTGAAAATTATTAAAAGTAAAACAGAAAAACGCGCTTTCGGGGCTTGAGGAGGCCAAAAACAAAGAAATACAGCAGAAAAATGCAGAAAAAGATTCTCTAAAATCCGAAAGATCTTTAGGAGAAAGTTATTCGTTTAACCGATTAACTCTTTAAACAAAATGAAGTATTAAAGATCCCTTAGTTTAAGAAGGGTAGAAGGAGAAACAAGCTTTTTAAATTCTGGCAAAAGAGTGAACTTAATCAGTTTATTATTAACTCTCTTCTTCAAAATAGGCGCTTTTTTTTCGAGCAACCTCTTAACATAATCGCGAATAGAACTCTCTGTCAAGCCAAGTTTCTGGGCAATATCCTTATAAGTAGAAGATCCTTTTTCTTCATCAAGTTGATACATTGTTAAAAAAACAGCCATTTCTTGGTCTGTAAAGCTTTTAAACTGCTTCATAAAGGCTTTTTTCAAAGTTTCTAAAGAATTTACCAGTTTTGAGGTGTTTTCTAAGCTATTTTCACTAAAATTTTCTACTAAGTTTTCACTAGGAAAAAAGTGTCTGTCTGTCTGTCGAAGTGTCTGTCTGTCTGTCGAAACCCCTTTATTTCCAGTGGAAATCCTTAAAATTTTGCCTCCTAACGGCTTAAAAGGCGAAAGATGTGTCGAAAAATGTGCCGGATGTGTCGAATCTTGCTCAAAATGTGTCGAAAAGCTTTGTTTTGTGGTTTTTTCACTAGAAAACCTGTCCAAAAGATGAGAATCCTCTAAAACCGAAACTTTTTTGTCCAATTTACGTAAAACTTTACAAAGTTCTAAAAGGGCACTATTTAAGGAAGAAACTTCTTTTTTTAACACTTCAACCTCATAAGAAAGCTTAAGGAAATCTTCTTTCACTTTCCGAAAAGCGTCTTTTAAAGGATCCATTAAATTTGCCAAATAAAAAAGATATAAAAACTTTAGTGTCCTCCAAACTACCCTTTAGTTAGTTTTGATTATATACCACACAAAATATTGCTTTAAGACATTGGCTTGTAGGGCTTAGGTCTTAAGATTCTAATAAGTGGTTGATTTAAGATACTTATAAGCTTCATCACTTAGTTTCCAGCGAGAGCGTCTAGAGTAAGAGCGCCCTTGAGGGTTTTTTCGAATCTCTACAACCAGACCCTTTGACTTAAGCTCAATTAACAGTTTTTTAACAAACTCTTCATCCCGGGCAATCTCTCTAGCTATGTGCGCAGTAAAAAGAGGGGCTGGATTTACAGAAAATAACAAAGAAAGAATCTGCTCAGAAATTTTATCCTTTTTATTTTTTGAGAGTTTCATTAAAAAAAATCGAAAGGAAGGGTTATAATTTTTACGGATAAAGGCAGAAAATTTGGGCAAGATGAATAAGAAATTGAAAACAGCGCTATCTTAAAAAGCTCTGAATTAAAAGTGGTAGTTTAATAAATTTAAAACAAAAATTTAAAATTTGAGAAAGGGCGCAAATTTAAGAAAATGTAGATGATGGCGAAATTAGTATAAATCCTAACTACTTCTTAGCGCTTTTAGAACCAGAATCTTTAGAAAATCTAATTGAAGGTAAAGGGAGATGTGCTGGAAGAGAAAGAGCATCCTCCAACTCAAGAGCTTTAAGGGTTGCCTTTTTCAAAATAAAATTAAACAAAAGGTCCCTAATTTCCTCATGAACCTTTTTATCTTTCCATTCTTTTAAAACTGCTTTTGCAATTTTTGAATCGACAAGTGCTAGAACAGATCCTTCCAAATTAATCTTGGCCACGTCTGGCTTGTATTCTATTCCATAGTTAAAATCGAATTTTAGCAAAGGCTCTTTTGTCTTTAAAAAGCCCTCTTTTGATTGAGAAATCTGAAGAATATTTACATTATTATTTATTGAGAGCTTGCTTATTGGCTT
>JAFCDW010000050.1 GCA_017609475.1 Candidatus Pacearchaeota archaeon | reverse complement strand
CAACTCAGCTAAAAGTCTCATTTGGGAAGCTATCTCTCGGTTGACCTCTCTTATTCTTTCAGAGTCTTTGGACCTTGCTGCATCTCCCAATTCCAGTCTATAAAGCATGGCAATTCCATCGACCACAACTAACTTGATGTTGTTCTTTTTTATTTTTTGATCTAACTTTTTGAAAGCCTCTTTTTGCTCTTTGAAGCTTGTTGGGGTTAGCAGGACAATCTTTTTGAGAACTTCTTGAGCATTTTCTCCTGCGATCTGCTTTACTCTTTCCACAGAAAACCCTCCTTCTGTATCTATAAATAAAACCCTATTTCCTTTTTTTGCCTGGCTGCAAGCTGCCAAAATGACAAAATTGGTTTTTCCAGAACCAGGAGGGCCAGCGAACATGGTTATTACATCTTTTTCATATCCCCCAAACAACCACTTGTTAAAATCATAACTTCCTGTAGAGATCTTATTTGATGCCATGAAAAAAATAGCAAGAACTAGTTAATAAAAATTATTATACGGAAATACTTAATCTTTATTTTAAATTTTTGAATTCTGATTCTACTTTATCTAGGTCTTTCACAATTGTAGAGATAGCAGAAAGTATTGCTTTTTTTGGAGACCCTGTTTTGGTTCTAACGAACAATATTGGTTTCTCAGTGGGGTGGTCTTGTCTCCATGCGGCTACATCAACTGAATTATTTTTGTTTAAATAGGTTCTTAAGATCTCTGCTAAAGTTACATTTTCTAACTTAACCTCAATTTCATCCTTGGACGCCCTAATAACTTCAAAATCCATACAAAGGGGTCGAAATGCTAATTTATAAAAGCTTCGATTTGTAAATCTTGATGGTTATTTATATTAAGAAAAACTTGTTGGGGAAATTTATTTCGAATTCTTTAGTTCTTTTTGGATCTTTTTTAAATCACCGATTGTTAAATTTTTTAATCCTGCAGGGCTAAAATCGAGCTTTTTTACTTCAGGCGGACGCTTTTCTTCGGTAGAGTTATTTATCTTTTCATTTTTGGACTTCCAGAGGCGAATTCCGAAATACCTTTCTAGCTTATCTATAATTCCTTCGCTTCCTTGAGGAAGAACCCCTTTTTCAATGAGTCTTATTAGAACCTCTGGTTCGTTAATCTCTTTAGCAAGCTCAGCAGGACTTATTTTTTTCGCCCTTCTCTTACGCATGAGAATCCAGTGAAAATGGTCAACTAAATTAGGATTCTTTTTTGCAAATTGGGCTTTTTCCAAAGCTTTCCGATCTACTAGTCTTCCAAGCTCTATATTCTGCTGCCTAAGTTCCATGTCTGGTTCTGATTCTTTATGGAATTTTTTAACTTTTTCTCTAAACCTTTCTGGCTCCTTTTCTGCTTTTGCTAGCTGGGATTGCGTGGGTTTATTAATGAACGATTCCCTTTAAAGTAATCGCATCAACTAACTTTTTTTCTTTTTCGGAAGCCCCGCATTTGAAGCACCTCATGAAGAAGCAAAGGAAGTAAAGTTTTTTAAGATTGTTGTACCCAACTATATTCTACTAATTGAGATACTTTTCCAACTCATCAATAGAAGATAAATTGGAAACTATCTTCTCATTATTGATAATTATAACAGGATACTCTTTAATGTTGAACTTACTAGTTAAGGAATTCAAGGTTTCTGAGTCACTATCCGCGGCGATTGGAATTAAAATGATTTTTTCTCCTTTTTTGATTTTTAAATCGAAAAGAATCTTGGACCAAACGTTTTGTTTAGCTTTTTTTACGAGGTCTTTTTGATTATATTTATAGAGATAGATGATAATTGAAAAATTTTCGTCACACCTTTCGTAAATCTTGTTTGAAATTATCCACAAAAAGGTTCTGAGCATATCATACTTTTGGTGGATGATCCAAAAATCTTCTTTAATTTTTCCTGCATTCTCTGCTTTTTGCAATATTCTCGCTTCGTTATAGATCCTATCTGCAAACGACAAGCTCGCGTTAACAAGTGTGGAGCAGTCGGAAAGATTAGACTCAGCAAGGTCATTTAATGCTAGGAGATCCATTAAGAAAATCTCCGATTTAGCATAGTAGTCGTCTAACTTATCCACTTGTGAGTTCTCATATGCTATTCCCAAAAACATTCCTATGAGAAATATTGCAAGTGCTAGAAGAAATGCTTCCCAAAAGACGTTTTTAGGATTCCAAAATCTTACCATTTTTCTTTTCCCAAAAGGTAGTTAATAGCAGAGGTTAATAAAATTACCGGATATGTGAGCAGATATACAAACATATATAATAAAATGTCGAGAATTCCATGCTTTTTAAACTCTTTTTCTGAAAATTTCGAGAGGGCGAAGAGTGTAAAAGTTAGGCTAAAAACCAAAAGAATAGCCCCGAAAAATATTAAGACGTTTGGCATGAGATTAATATCGTTAAGTCTGAGAATTGTAGTTTGGTACTCAATTGAGTAATATGTTGAGAGATACCTAATAGCAAGGGTCCTTACAATTCTGTAAATGAGAATTCCGAGACCCATAATTCCAATTGCCCAATTGAAAACGAAGAGAGGTAAAACAAAAACTCCGAGCATTCCTCTCTTCAGAAAATGTCTTCTATATTTTATAATTGACTGGAGCCCTCCCAAATTCCACCTTACTCTTTGCTTGAACCATTCCTTAAATTTAGTGGGAACAACAGTATAAACTCTTGCTAGGGGAGACATCTGAACAAAATATCCCTTTGAAATAATTTTCCAAGTAATTTCAATATCCTCCGTTATGTTCTTTTCGTCGAATCCCCCAATTTCTTCAAAAACAGATTTTCTATAAATGGCAAGAGGTCCGGGAGTAACATATACCCCTTCAACAAAATTCAAGAGTCTTCTTGTGAATCCAATTATCTTGTATTCTATTGCTTGAAGTCTTTCAAGTAACCCTTTTCGATTGTAAACCAAAATTAAAGGAGTAACTCCTGCGACCCGAGGATTATCAAAAAACCCAACCATTTTTTCTAAAGCATCTTCAGAAACATAAGAATCAGCATCCATGAATCCTATTAGTTCAGTTTTAACGAATTTGGCACCATAGTTTTTTGCTCCAGCAGCTCTTCCTGTGTTTGAAGGAGTTCTAACGATTTTGATGATCTTATGCTTTTTTGCATAGCTTCTGATAATGGAATAAGAGTTGTCTGTGCTACAATCATCTACCACAATTATTTTTTTGAGACCGGGGTATTTGACTTTCAACAATTTTTCAAGAGATCGCCCGATAGTGGACTCTTTGTTGTAACAGGGAACAACTATGCTTAGAGATTTAACTTTCTTTAAGGGGGAGTAACTGAAAAACTTCCGATAATTAGATATGCAAATCAAAAAGTAAAGACTCAGGAAGTAAAGAGATATGAATGAATAGAACAGAAAAATGGGAGTTAACCAATCCATTTTCAACCCTTTGTAGGAAGGGCTTCTTTAAATTTCTTTTTCTTTAAATTAAAATAGTTATAAAATTCTTCTGTAAGTTCGAGTTCCCATGTATGCCCCATTTTTTTTCTTTTAACTAGATTTAATTCAACAAATTTTTTAATATGGTCGTAAGCTTTGTTT
>JAFCDW010000049.1 GCA_017609475.1 Candidatus Pacearchaeota archaeon | reverse complement strand
CTTGGAATTCAGCTTTTGGATGAGATGTAACTTAATTTTACAAATCTGTCACTAGCATGAATTTCAGAAATTTTCTTTTGAAAAGCCCCCTCAACACTCTAAAATTCCCTCCACTCAATTGTTAAACTCATAAAATCGATCTCTGCAAACTTGTTCAAATTCACTTTGCCTTTTCCTGTTAAATATTTAAAGATTTCCATAGTTTGGATATTTGCTATTGCCCCTGCAATAGGACCAAGATTGCCCGTCTCTCTAATGTCTCTGATCTTTTCTATACCTCTTAAGGGATCCATCCTTTTTTGATACTCCAAAAAGTCATCAAAAGTTTTAGTTGCTCCAGGAACAATAATTGGTCCCACCATCCCCAAATGCAAATTATAACCTCCGGAAACACAATAAGCAATTCCATGCAAAGTAGCATATCTATCTATAATCCTCGTTGTTTCTGGAACAGATGGAAAATCTGCACAATTAACTAAAAAATTACAACCCGACACAATTTCCTCTAAATCCTCCTCTGGACCAACCCTCTTTTTAAATGGGATAATATTTGCATCTATTAACCTTTCCTTTAGCACATCCACCTTATACCTTCCAATATCAGCACTACAAAAATACAATTGCCTATTTAAATTAGTTTCATCAACAGTATCGGGATCGACGATCCTTATCTCCCCTATCCCTATTTGATATAGCCCATTTACAATCCACGTTCCAATTCCTCCAACACCAAAAACAGCAATTTTTGAATTCTCTAGTTTTCTCTGCAACTCTAAAGTTTCTTCTCTTGAATTTGTAAGTTCATCCAAAAATAATAACTGCTTATAATGCCTCCCACGCTCTAAATCCTTTTCATACCTCCTTATAATTCCCTCGTGCTCCAAAGCATCTAGGCACACATTTATATCTGTGATAGTGTACCTCACACCTAATTTCGAAAGGAGATCTTCCTCTGTCATCTCGGAATCAAGAGAACTAATAATATCTTTGACCAAAGAGTCCACCTGAAAAGTTTTTATTCTTCGGGTTGCAGTTGAAATAAAAACGTAATTCCCCAGAGAATCTTTCAAAATATATAAAGAGTCTTTTATCTTTAATTTCTTACCCATTTGAAACTATCTCTCCATATTTGATTTTCCTTTCCCTGCTTGGTTCGAATAAAACCTCCCCATGTTCATCAATTGGAGCAATAATTTTATAATTCTTCAAGTTCTTTCTTATTAAAGAGCCCCTCCTCAGATGCCAGCATCCCAAAATAACTACCATCGGCTTATCCGTCTTTTCCTTATATTCTAAAATTTTAGTAAGATGGTATTCTTCTCTCCTTCTGGCAATTTTATTCAGTTCTTCCTCTTCTTCCTTCGTAAGTTTTATTTTGTGTTTAATTTTGTTTCGTAAGGATTTACCAAGACCAAAATTATGAAAATCTATTCCAATTAAATTAATATTTTTCTCAAAGCACAATTTTATTAAATTTTCAATCTCGCCAAAAGGGGTCATCTCAGAAATGTGCCTTTTTTCTAAAATTTTCCTAAATTTTTCATTCGAATCTAACTTAAGATTTTCTAATTCCTCGCTCAGCACAAATTCCGGATTTATCGAATTAATTACCTCCTTTTGCTTCGAAAAATCGTCTATGAAAGAATGAGTGCTTCCTATAAAAATATATGAATATGCCATTCTTGACTATGCTATTACATCCAATACTTAATACTTGTCCCACCTCTATAAACTCTTTCCTCGATCTTTCGAAGTCCTCGATAAAAGGTCTCTTTTAAAAGAGGCTTTTCGACCGGACCTCTCTCTTCTGCAATTTTCGCTGGAGCTTTTTCTAAGGCTTTTTCGAGATTTTCCATATTTATAGTAAAGAGTCCTCCCTTATAAAATTTATCATAAGGGCATAAAAGAGATTTTTATTAATTTCAAAAAATCAATTCCCATACAATAACCTGGCACGTTCCGTTCATCATGAATTTACAAAGCCATAAAACTAAAGATTTAAATAAGAAAATTTATTGACAAAAATATGAAAATAAAAGAGGTGGAAGCGAACACTAAAAAACTGAATGCTTCAAGGCTCTCTGAATTAATTAAAGAGATTCATACTTTTGGGGAGCTCATTCGGGCTAAGCAAGAAGAAAAGCAAGCAGTTATAGATGAGTTCAACGAGGAAGATAGAAGATTCTTAGTAGGAAAGCTCTCACAAAGAACA
>JAFCDW010000048.1 GCA_017609475.1 Candidatus Pacearchaeota archaeon | reverse complement strand
GATTGCAGGTTATGGCGGAAGAAAACCTTGGTTAGTTTGGGTTATGATTCTTGCTTTAATTTTGCTTTTTGTTCTTGCTTATTTGATTTATTCCTGGATTTCTAAAGGAGGGGGAAGCACTGCGACGAATTTGAATGAGCAAATTTTTTCGAATACAAGCCTTCCGTTTTGATTTGTTGTTTGAGTTTATTTTGTTCTGAATTCGACGACATCGAGGTCTTGCAGTTCGTGATCCATTCCGACTTCCTGTCCTGGAAATTTTGACGAGGGCCCCCAAATTTTTATCTTTTTTATGTTCCCTGTTTTCTGCTTGAAAATTCTTTTGGCTATTTCTTTAATTTTAGTTCCTTTTGGGAGTACGAAAGGTTTTTCGGATTTTTCTTTTCCTGGTTCTTTTGTATAAACCCTAATTTTTCCAAAACTCTTGAAAATTTTTTCTTTTAGTTCTTCCACCCCTTCGAGAGTTTTTGCAGAGATAATAATGTAGTCGTATCTTTTTGATTGCAGAGTTGAGCGAATTTTTCTTTTCTCATTTTCTGTATAGAGGTCTATCTTGTTGAAGACAACCAATTTTTTTGCAGGAGAACTTTTGAGATTGTGGAGAATTTCTGGAATTTCTTGGATTTCTGTTGCAACAACGAGGATTGTATCTGTAGTATGTGTGAGCCCCTTGTCGTAATTTTCTGATTCTATGGCAGGATTTTCGATTAGTTGGATTTGAACGCCTTCATATGGCATCATTCCGATGATGGGGGATTGGGTTGTAAAGCAAGTCTCTGAAATTTTCGGTTTGGCGTTTGTTAGAGTTGCAAGAATGGAGGATTTTCCAGAATTAGTGTGGCCAACAATTACTGCTTGAAGTTCCTCTTTTTTGATTCCTTGGCGAGAACTTCTTTTCGCTTTTTTGTTTTTCTCAATTTGTTCTTGCAGTTTTTTTAATCTTCTTTTTAGATCTGCCCTTAGATTTTCTGCTCCTTTGTGTTTCGGAGCGAGAGAAATCATCCTTTTTAGTTTTTCCATCTTTTCTTCGAGGGTTTGTGCTTTGAGATATTCTTTTTCTGCTGCAAGATACTCTGGGTGAGCATTTACTGGCATAGTTCTTTTAAAGTACTTTGGCTTAAAAAATTAATGAACGATTCAACGAGAAAGAAAGAGTTGTTGGAGAAGATTACAAGAAAAAGAGAATTCTCTTGTTTGCCTTTAGGGATTGTTGAGAAGGCTTTTTCCAGGTTTGAGAAGGATTGCTATTCTGACGAAGAAAAAGTAAAACTTACGAGGGATTTTCTTAGAAGGGTTTTTAGCGTTTTTGCGAGCAACAATCTTTTGAAAAGGAGGAAGTATGATTGGAAGACTATTTTAAGGAAGCATTCTTCGACGAGAGAGCGGCTGCCTTATTTTGGGAAAATTTATTCCAGAGTTCTGAAGGGTTTTGAGGATAGCGACAAGATTTGTATTTTTGATTTGGGTTGTGGAGTGAATGGCTTTAGTTATTCCTTTTTTCCTCGAAGAGTTAAATATATCGGTATTCCTGGCGAGGTTTTTCAAATGGATTTGTTTGATTTCGAGCAAATAGGCAAGGTGATTTCTCGTTATGATGGAAAAAGAGTCGTCCTTTTGCTCAAGGTTTTGGATTCTCTCGAAATGTTTGAGAGAGGGTATTCTAAGATTTTATTGTCCTCTTTGAAAGAGGTTGTAGATAGGATTGTGGTGAGTTTTGCTACGAAAAGCTTAATTCGAGGGGAAAAGTTCAAGGTAACTCGAAGGTGGTTTATTGATTTTGTGAAAAAAGATTTTGATGTTTTAGATAAATTTGAGTTTGGGGGCGAAAAATATTTTGTTTTGTGTCCAAAAGGATAGATTTATAATTGTTATGGTTTTTTCTAAATCATGGTTGAAGAAGCAAGCTTTAAAAAAGAATCGCCTTCTGGCGTAGAGGACTCTCAGTCTGGGAATGCTAGAACTGGTTGGCAAACCAACGGGAAAGTTGAGGCTCAGAGGAAGAGCGTAAGTGGGGACCCCATTTCTCAACAAGCAGGACAGCAAGTTCCTCAAGGGCAAACCAAGAGGCAGCCGCAATCTTCACAATCTGCGAACCAACCATCTTCTCAGCAACAACCTCCTCAGCAAGTTCGGCAACAAGTTGGGTCGCCTACTTACCCTCCTATGCACCCCGCTCCTTATTATCCTCCCTACTATCCTCCTGTTTATCCATATGTCCATCCGGCAGGGTTTCCAAAAAAGGTTAGGAAAAAGAGTAAGTGGTGGAAGTGGATTCTCCTTGGAATTTTTTTGATTCTTTTCGGGTTTTTGTTACTCTCTCTTTGATAGAAGATGAAATCAGAGTTTAAGAAGATTGTTTTGGAAAACGGAATGACTATCCTCTTTGAAAGGCGCAGCTTGCCTGTTGTTAGCGTTGCGGTCGCAGTTAGACAAGGGGCAATTCACGAAGAGCTTTCTGAAAAAGGGATTTCGCATTTCATCGAGCATATGCTTTATAAGGGAACTAAAAACCGGACAGCTAAGCAGATTGCCGAGGAAATCGAGAGGAACGGCGGAGAGCTGAATGGTTTTACTAATAATCTTATTACAGCCTATTGGTGCAGACTTCCGTCTGAAAGGTTGGAGGTTGCTTTGGATGTGCTTTCGGATATGGTGAAGAATCCTCTTTTCGACGAAAGGGAGGTGGAAAAAGAGCGAAAGGTTATCTTGGAAGAGATAAAGTTGTATCATGATAATCCCCGTTTTTATGTTTTTGACGAGATTGAAAAGTGCCTTTATGCAGGAACTTTAGGAATTAATGTTATTGGTACGCGTGAGAGTGTCGAGTCAATTGATAGGGAGATGCTTGTTAAGAGATTCAACTCTTTTTATGGTCCTAAAAATTTCATTCTTTGTGTTGTTGGAGATGCTGTTCTCGATGAGATTATTGGGTTTGCTAAAGAAAGGTTTGGAAGAGGTGGTGAGAGTGCTGATGTGAAAGAGTTTAGCTTTAAGAATGAGGTAAGGGTTGAAGAGAGGGAAGGGATAGACCAAGCTAACTTAGTTTTTGCATATCATGTTCCTTTGGCTGACGATGTCAAATCCTACGCCGCGAGAGTTCTAAGTTGCTTGATGGCCGAAGGAATGTCCTCGAGATTATTTACAGAAATTAGAGAAAAAAGAAATTTAGCTTATGCTGTTAAAGGAGAGTCAGAGATTACGAAATATTATGCTCATAATTTAATTTATGTTGGAACAATGAAACAAAATGTTGAGAAGGTTAAGAAAATTATTCTAGAAGAGTTCGATAAAGTTGTTAAGGGGTTGGGTGAAAAAGAACTGGAAGCTGTAAAGACCCAGTTAATTGGTAATTGGAAGCTTTCTCAAGAGGATTCTGTTAATCAAATGGAAGAACTTATTTTTCACGAGGTTGGTTTGGGAGCAGAAAATTTTTATGATTTTGAGAAAAAGATAAAAGCGGTTTCGCTTGAAGATGTGAGGGATCTTGCGGGCAGGGCGAAGGAGAAGTTCAGTTTTTTTGCATTAGTTCCGAAGGAGAGGGATTAGTTTTTAAGAGTGGGCTTTTTTGAATGTGTCGAAAATCCGAGAAAAGTTTATAAACCACTGTTTTTTAAATCGTTTATGGCAAAAGAGGTTAGATTCATTTGCTTGGCGCTTGTTATAGTTTTATCGCTCTCACTTGTTTCTCTTGTTTCTGCTGGATGGTTCTCAGATTTTTGGGGGAAGATTACTGGGAAGGCTGTTAAAACAGAGGCCCTTCCTACGGGGGAGCCTGGTGAAGAGGACGAGTGCGAGAAAGATGAGGAGTGTCAGGCAATGTATGGCATTAAAGATTATGTGTGCAGGTATGATCCTTCTCGAGGGATTTCTAGGTGCATGTGTAAAGACCATTTAACTTTCTGTTCGGACAATGGGATAGAATGCGGGACCACAAGAGACAGTTGCGGAGATAAAGTGGTTTGCGGAGATTGTCCGGCTGGAAAAACCTGTAGTGATGGGAAGTGTGTTTCTTCTGAGGAACCTTCTGGACCTGGAAGTGATACAAGCTCTGACGGAACTGCAACAAAATTTTTTGTTGGAAAAAAATGCGAAAGTGATTTGGATTGTGTGGAATGGTTTTGGGACGCAACAGC
>JAFCDW010000047.1 GCA_017609475.1 Candidatus Pacearchaeota archaeon | reverse complement strand
CTTACTAGGTTCTATGTCTGAAAGAGACATTCTCCTTAGGAGAACTGACGCAATTCTATAAACAACATCAGAATACCAAGTAAGTCTGAAAGAGACATTCTCCTTAGGAGAACTGACGCTTTTCTAGGATTTTTTGGGATACCTTCTTGGGTCTGAAAGAGACATTCTCCTTAGGAGAACTGACGCCCTTCTATTTCCTGTTTCACTGCATAAGGAGTCTGAAAGAGACATTCTCCTCAGGAGAACTGACGCACTATAAACCCCAAAAGCACTACAACAAAAAAGTCTGAGAGAGAGATTCTCTTGAGGAACACTGACGCTTTTTTGGATAGCAATTTAGCTTGTTTTTTTGTCCAAAAGAGTCATTCTTTTAAAAGGAACTTCACTTTCCTGTACCAGCAATCTAAAAGTTCGGCTCGTGCCTAAGAGAGGCATTTCTTTAACACTTATGTTGACTCTCATCATTTGCCTAAAGGAGGCATTCTATTGAAGAGAACGGACGATCTAGAAGAGAGCCATGAAAAGGAGCCTCCGTCTAAGCAGGACATTCTCTTGAAAGAATCAGAAAATAGCAGAGCAAAAGAAAAGAAACGAAATAATTGGTTCAAGAGAGACATGCTGTAGAAGTTAAGGGGAGGGAATTGTTTCTACTTTTTAAATTAAGTTAAGGATAGGCATAGTAAGAATGGAAATTGAAAGATTTTAGTTTATTTATAAACTGGCAAATTTAGCTCTACCAGATTTTTCTGTTTTTTATTATTAAACAAAAAATATTGAATCCTCATCCGGCTTTTGTTGGCCCTGCTTGCCGATTATGGGTGCTTTCCAGCTGTATTCTAGTCGATATATTTTTATAGAGCCAGTTTTTATACCTAAATTTTCCAGTTCTTTTATCATTTTTTCCCGACCACTTCTGCTCAATCGACATTCAAAAACACTCTTTTGAATTCGAAAACCGTAGCCCTTAAGCACTCGAGCAACTTTAACTCTTTCGTCGTTACTAGAAATATCATAGACGACAGCGTAATCCGCAAACCGACTCATTTCTCCCACCTGTAAAAAATCAATGATCCATCTTTCTCTACCCAGTTTTTTATTATTTGAACCTGAAGAGCAAGCTGATTTTTTAAAGGGAGGGTTTGTGATTTAGGATGACGATTTAACTCCGCTTCAAAATGCGAAAGGTACTTGTGCTTTCCTTCTTTGTTTAAATAAAACCCACCCTCATTCTCAACAAAATCTGATTCAGTTATTACTTTTAAATTAATTAATCTAACAATAAACCGCTCTAATCTAGGTCGAAATATATCTACTAAGTCACTTACCAGTGATTCATAATTATCCGCAGGAGAATGAAGGAATCCTAAATAAGGATTTAACCCGGCTGCTCGGAGAGCAGCATTTAGCCTGGAAAAAAGAAGATAAGACCCAAAATTCAATAAACTATTTATTCTATCTGGGGGGCGCCGCTGTCTCTTTCTTATATGGAAGGCCGGATTATCTATTATAATATTAAAGAAGGAATATATTTGACGTGCGGCATATCCTTCCAACCCCCTCACTTCCTCCAAACTCCCAGCAGATTCCAGCCGCTCCTTTATTCTCTTTAGTACCTTGAAAATTCTATTAAACCCCACTTGATATCTTTGTTGAAATAATGTTTGGTAATTATTCATTTTTGAAAGAGCAATATCCTTGGCTATGTCGAGCAATTCTGCTTCTGATAAATTGAAATACTTCTGGGCGTGAAGAGAAGAACGCAAGAAAAATTGCTTAGAATCCGGTCTTATGGTATTGATGAAATACCCAGAATTGAGAGCTACAGTAATCGGTATGCCCATTTTGGTACATTTGGCGATAAGAGTAGAAGAGAATACAGATTTTTCCATAATCATTATTTCGCTAATTCTCCTTAAGGGGACACTGTAGACTATTTCTCCCTTCTTTTTTACTACTAATGCATTGCTGTTGACTGTAAGAAAAATATACGGTTCTGTTAAATAGAGCGGCTTCTTAAGAAGTCTTGTTTCAGGAGGCAAAAACACTTCGCCTTTCCTTCCAGTGAAGTTGAAGCCGAGAAATTGAAAGCCATCTGCCGCATTTTTGATATCGGTCTTCTCTTTCTTCAACTTAAGGTCAAGCTGGGAAATTAAAGTCTAGTTTTGCAGAAAATTATGAAATCATCTGCATACCTGATTATCCTTGCCCCTAACTCCTTAATGGCTTCGTCAAATGAATCCAAGTAAAGATTGGCTAAACATGGAGAAAGAGGATGTCCTACGGATAATCCACGTGTCCTCTGTTTAATTTCGCCATTTAAGATATATCCTTTTTTTATCACCTTTAATAAAATATTCTTAAAATTCCTATCCTTACTAGGAATATAAAATTCCAGTAACTTCTCTAAAATCTCTAAATTGATTTGCGGAAAAAAATCTTCTATAT
>JAFCDW010000046.1 GCA_017609475.1 Candidatus Pacearchaeota archaeon | reverse complement strand
TTTGCATCTCCAAAAACCTATTTCTAAAATGAGTCACAAAATCGGTAACTTCTAATTTTTTATTTTTCGCGCTTGGACCATATACTAACTTAACCCTCTGCCCATCCGCTTCGCCCTTTTTATCAGTGTTCTCAAGATTTTTAGAATCTTGCTCGAGCTCTATGCTCAACCCCAGCTTAATTTTTAGCTTTTCGAAACCCTTCCTTTTTTGTTCTGGCAAAGAAGATAAGAGTCGAACAACCTTAGCCCCCAGTTCTTTGTAAAAAACTTTCTCAGTTAAAATCCTTTCAGAAGTTTGAGTCTTTAAAATTCCAATAAAAATCTTTATCAATAGAAGGGTCAAGCAATTCAACAAACCCTTTATCAACTAAAAAACCTCTCCTTGCAAAAAATTTCAAAAGCTCTTGTGAGTTCATTTTAATAAAGATTTGGGTTAGGCGGATTGTAATTGAAGGCCTATCGACGAGTTTCTTGCAAATACTGGCAAACCCTTTTGCAAAACCGCACAAAGCTCTATCGGCAAACTTACGATAACCCAATTTGTAAGTTCACCGCAACCCCAAGACCACTCAAACTCTAAGGCAACCTGTCCAAAGAGTTTAAAAGAATCTCTTTTGCCTTTTGAACAATATTATCTCCTATTGCTAAGCGAATCTCACGCATTCTTCCGCCCCTCCCTTTTGAAATTACTCTGACATTAATAATTCCTAACATATCAAACTCCTGGATAATATCTCCAACACGTCTTTGAGTCAAAACTTCTGAATGATTTTTCTCACAAACCTCTTGATAAAAATTATAAACATCCCCAGTAAAAACAGGCTCGCCTTTTCTCTCTTCTGAAAGCCGGATAATTGCATATAGTACATACTGAAACTGCTTTGGCTCTGACTTGATTACATCAAGAATTTTATCCCTCTCAATTTTCTGGTTGGCTTCATCAATATGCTTAAGAAGAATTTTCTTCGAACCATCTCGTTCTGCCAATTCTCCGGCAACCCTTAACAAATCAAGAGCCCTTCTCGCATCGCCATGCTCCCTAGCTGCAAAAGCCGCGCACTTGGCAATAACTCCTTCCTCAAGCACCCCTTCTTTGAAAGCATATCTTGCTCTTTGAGACAAAATCTCTTGAAGCTGAACAGCATTATAAGGTGGAAAAACTATTTCCTCTTCTGAAAGGGAACTCCTTACCCTTGGATCTAACCCGTCCAAAAAAGTTAAATCATTGCTTACTCCTACTACACAAATTTGTGTTTTTTCCAGTTCAGAATTTAACCTAGTTAAATTATACAAAAAGTCGTCGGAAATTTTTTTAACTGCTTGATCGATTTCGTCAAAGATTATTACTAAAAGTTGTCTTTCTTTATCGACAAGGTCAATAAATTTATTATAAACTGCCTGAGTAGGTAAACCTGTTGAAGGAACATCGCCTCCTAATTTTTTTATTAGTTCTGCAAGAATTCTATACTCAGTATCAGAAACTTTTCTCAACTTGCAATTTAAATACTCTATCCTTAACTTAAATCCAACATCTTTTTTTACCCTTTTTAAAAGTTCATTCCGGACAGTAATAATCGAGAGGGTTTTTCCTGTTCCAGTCTTTCCATACAAAAAAACATTGCTTGGCCTCTCTCCTCTCAAAACTGGTGCGAGAATAGAAGCCAATTGCTTTATTTGCTCTTCCCGATGGAGTATTTCTGTAGGTTGATAACTAGATTGTAAAAAGGTCTTGTCTCTAAAAATGCTATTCTTATCAAAAGAATCAAAAATGCTATCCAATTCAAGAGGCATTTTGCCTTAAAACCTCACACGTTTATTTCCTATGGAAATTGGCAGAGTAAAAACAATGCCGAAGAGAAAAAATAGCTTGAATATATAAAAGATTATGACTACTAAAAAAGGGGAACACCTTTATTTCCTATGGAAAAACTTTAACCGCACAATGCCCATAAATATCCTTTACCTTGCCAGCATCCTAAGATTACGGCAGTCCAACCACATCCTTGTTTGTGAAGAAAAATTCGGGCTTGTGAAATTTGGGCTTGTAAAAACTTGAGCACTATGCAAAAAGCCTAATAAAAAGAAATCAAAAACCTTGTAAGTAAGGGAAGATCTAGTGTTGTGCTAAAGAATATGTAAAATGGCATCATAGTTAAGTAAAAAGGAAGTTATGTTTAAGTAAAAAGATTGTATTTAAGTAAGTAAGCATCCTAAGTTAAATAAATTTCAAATTAAATATATTTTAGAAAATATAAATATATATAAATATTTTAAAAATCAAAAAATCTTAAGAATTCTTTAAAAACCTTTCCAAAGGAAATAAAAGGGTGGGAGAGTTGACTATTTTTACAGAAAAGTTTATAAAATTGCATTGGTTTGTCAGGGCATGCAAGGAGATAAAATTTCTTTTCGTGACCTTCTCGGAAAAATGGTTGTTACTAGAGAAGGTAAAAGGCTTGGTTTTGTAAAGGACGTTACTTTTGAAACAAAAATCGGAGAACTAATTAATATTGTCCTTAAGGACGCAACACCATATGTTAAAAATTTGAACCTTGAAAGAACTTCCTCAAAAGATTTTCTAGTACCCTTTGCATCTATAATCGCAATAGGCGATTTTGTAGTTGTTTCTGAAGAAGATTTAATTTAA
>JAFCDW010000045.1 GCA_017609475.1 Candidatus Pacearchaeota archaeon | reverse complement strand
ATCTTTGTGTTTTTCTATGAAAGACTTTGCTTGTTTAATCAAGAAATCTTCCCATTTATCAAGTTCAGCTTGCTTGTTGCAATCAACCGTTTTAATATACGCATCGTGTACGGTCTTATACTGGTGTCGAAGTAAGCCAAAGTCATTGTCTGGTTGGGACAGGATGAAGCCCAAAACTTCATCTGTAGTGCCTTGTTTTCTAAGGAAATTGCACTGTTGTTGCAATTCCTTAGATTTCAGTTTGTCGATTTGATCTTGAATTGTTATAACTTTTTTTGTTGCCATTTTTTCCTCTCCTATAAATTTGAAGGTTAAAGGTTTCGGGGTTCTAATCGCTAGGCAGTCAACCTAAGAAAAAGACTTCATACCCTCCATGTTGATATTTGTCTGTAATCGCTCATAATCGCCTGTAATCGCCTGTAATTGGGATTGATATAATTGACTGATTTATATACGAAAATTTCTCTTACAGTGTTTTTCAAAATGCTTCAAAAACGCTGTTAAAATTCTCTTCAATTCCGATAGCTTATGAAGTTGTATCGAAAATTGAAGAGAATCGGCGAAAATGAGAGTTATTTTATTTTTTTCTAAGCCGTTTAATAATTTCTTTTGCTTCTTTTTTTGTCATCCCGCCCATAATGCGCGCCCCAATATTTGACATTTTTAGAGTATCGCGCGCTATTTTGAGCTGGTGTTTTTCTGGTATGCTCAGTTTTTTCATTCTTGCCCTCCTATAACCCTCATTCTTTTAGACACGATTGTTTTAACTGCTTTACCTTTGATTTGTTGATATCCCGATGTGACAATGTCGCTTACTTCAACTTTTAAAACTTTGTATCGGGTTTCGTCAATGCCGTATATATCGCACCAGGCTTCCGCATCTTCCTTATATAAGAAGGTATGAAACCCCGCAGGGTATCTCATATATGGATATAATGCGATAATGTTATCTATCTTGACTTTGAAGGCTTTATTGCACACGAAATCGTATGTGTCGCGCGGGGCTTCCACACCCTCTTTGAATACATACCTTATATGTTGCTCATTTTTGTTGATGAAATAATCCTTTATTTCATACCACTTGTCTGTTTCGTACGGAACAGGGGTCTCATGACTATATGTTCCGTCGGGGTTGTAGTATTCGCCCAGGATCATACCATTGATGATCCTGAAAACCTTATATCCATGAGTTATGTCTGTAGTTATTTTTCTATCTATCGCATCTAAGCACATTTTACCCTCCTCCTTGTTTTTTTGTTATGGCATTCCGGGCACAAAGCGCCCAGACATGACAGGAAAATGCAATAGACTATTTTCTTACAGATTGAACACTTCATTTTTTGCCTCCTTTCTTTAATCTAGCAAATCTGTTTCGTCTATATTAATCCAAGTATGAAATAAACCAAAAGTATAAATGCAAACAATCTCATCAAAAACATCAAATTTGAGTCGATATTTTTGGCCATGCTTCAATAATGGTGTATCCTCTCCAGTGTATGTTAATATCGAACCAGCTTTCATCTTGAGCCTCCTTTCTTTACTGAGGGTTTCAAAACCCTCGGCTTTGGGTTGAGCTGGGTTATACGTAAAAGCCATAACCTTCGGCTGCGGCCTTCCGGGTCTCAGCCATAAGTGGGTCTCAGCCATAAGTTTTTTGTATAATCGCTGGGAAATCTTCCCAGCTATCAGAGCTCTTGTTAATCTAATTTGTTCCTTTAGGGTTCTTTTTTTCATTTCGGACCTCCTTTGGTTAAGGTTGAAGGTACTACAAAGTAGTACTCATTCTATCTTTCGCTTGCGCTCATCTTAACACGATATAAGTCCTCTTGTCAAGCCTTTTTTTCATCTTTTTTTGACTTTTTTGATCTTTTTTTGATACCGGCGTGTTAGGATGGAAGGTTTCAAGTGAAACTATTTTAGGTGCGATATTCCGGCCTGGGGTATTTAGATCTGGGATAATTTCAGTAGAAAAGGTTTGAGGTGAAAGGATCGCCTATTAGCGATTCGCTTAGTTGGTTCGTACCTCACCAAGCTTCGCTTTCAACCCCCCTCCTCAAATCTTTCAAATTTTGAAAACCTTTTTTGAAACCTTTTTTGAAACTCACTTCTAACCCTCTAACCCCCTCTTCCAATCCCCTTAATACTATCCTTTCGTTTGGCTCTGGCACACTTTCCTGACAGAAAAAGACCTCTGCCTTAAAAAAAATATAAAATAAAATTTGAAACCTTTTTTTGAGAAAAGTTTGAGGAAGGTTTGAGGAAGGTTTGAGAAAAGTTTGAGGCAGGGGGTTGACATTTGCTATTTATGTACTATAATAAGAGATATGGAAACAGAAAAAGTTATAGAAAAAATAATTGATGGGATATTTAAGACTTGTAATAAATGTGGTATACAAAGGCCAATTGATGAATTTAGAAAGAGTAAAACTTCTAAAGATGGATATTTAGGATATTGTAATTTTTGTTTTAATAAACAACAAAATAAAAGACTAAAAGAGTATTACAATAAAGAGAAAAACACAAAAGCGAGAAGAGACAGACAAAGAGAGTTTTATAGAACAGAAAAATATAAGAAATGGGCGAGAAAATACTATAAAAAACCAAAACAAAGGCTTAGAAATGCAATGGCACAAGGAATACGAAATTCTATAAAAAACAAAGGAGGAAAATCTTGGGAATCTTTGGTCGATTTCAATTTCAAAGAACTGAAAGAACATTTAGAGAAAAGATTTCAGAAAGGAATGAATTTTGAAAATTACGGAAGATGGCATATAGATCATATAATTCCTGTCAGCAGATTTGATTTTGTATCTCCAAAAGATAAGGAATTCAAAATGTGCTGGAGTCTGAATAACTTACAACCAATGTGGGGAGATGAAAATTTGAGCAAAAATGCCGATTTGTGTTATACAGAAAATGAATACAAAGATTTAGGAGTTCACGAAATATATAAATATATTAAGGAGAAATAGATGTTCAATTTATCTAACGTATCCAATGCATCCAATGCATCCAACACATCCAATGTATTCGATGCATTCGGCGTGTCTGATGAACAAAGACAACTAAACGAAGATATTGAAAAATCTATTAATGCAAGGAAATCTGCATCACAGATGTTGGAAGATATGTTCAATTCAGAAAAAACAGCGACATTTCTTGCAAAACGGTTTACGTTCGTTATGACCAACCTTAAACTACCTTAAGCTGTAAAATTAATATTCTGGTCATGAGATTAAATGAAAAGGAGAAATTATGCGTAATATATATAGCACACACAATACATGTAGTATAGAAGATTTGAAGATTATTAAGCGAGCGGGTTTAAAATATAAAAGGGCACTTATAAGAAAAATAGCACACAACACTTGGTTTTTACACTCTTGGCAAACTGTGGCGTTAAATAGGTCTGGATTTTGTTACTACGGATGTACTGAAAGGGTGATTTATAGAATAACAGAGAATATATTAGATTGGTATAAATATATATCTATATTTACCAATTTAACAGTTTTGGTTGTAAAATAGGGAGAGATAAGGGGAGATAAGGGGAGATAAGAAATGTTAATAATTTGGGATTATAAAAACTTTTATCATTGTATAAAAAAGGAATATGGTTCAAGGTTAAAAGGTCTGAAATATAAAGAAAAAAGACCAAATAGAGTTATAATATATACAGATGAAGAAGTAGGATTTCTAGAATATCGTCAAGATTATCTTAATAAAGTTAGACAAATTTTCAGCAATGGAAATGGAGAAATAGAATACCGGAACTATAGAACATGTTTAGGAGAAGAGGAGAAGAAATGAATACAGTAAGATATATATCGGAAGGTTTTAAAGAGTGGGTACAAAATCTGAATTCAAAATTTGGTGATGTTGTACAATGTAATGTAGGTGCATTTGATGCAAAATTATCACACACACCTCCGTTTGTAGATACGATGCCTCCGAAAGATCTAAATAATTGTTTTACTTT
>JAFCDW010000044.1 GCA_017609475.1 Candidatus Pacearchaeota archaeon | reverse complement strand
CATGCCTCCGAAGATGAATTGAAAAACAACCTCAGCTTAAAACTTTCTCCAGGCTCTAATAAAGAGATGGTGTCACTGGAAATTGAGGCATAATTAGTTAACTCTTCAGAAAGTTCAAGAGAGATATTGCTCAAAGTTTGATTTCCATTATTATATAAATAAACTATTCTTTCAGAACTCGAGTTTGTGGACATTGAAAAAATCAAGCCATCCGCTGGCCCGAATCTTAAACTCTTACCTTCGACTTGGGGGGGAAAATCCTCATAATTAGAATCCTCCTCAAAAGAATTTCCAAAAATTTCTACAGGAATCTCATAACTCAAAGAACCTCCATTCAAAACAATCGAAGAGTACCTCGATGAAAAGTTTTGGATCGAAAAAGGAATATAGAAAAACTCGCCTTCCTTCAAATTGAACTTTCTTCCATCACTCACAGAAATTTCCAAACTCCCATGCTTTAGATTCTTAACCATAATTGAAAAATCCTTATCGGTAAAAACAAAGCCAGGAACTATGGAAAAATCTGCACTTTCGTTCAAAATTGTAAAGTTCAAAATTATCGGCTCGTCTACAATTTCTGTTCCGTCCATATATCGCACTCCCTTAATTAAGATAGAATAATTTCCAGGAACCTGACTTGAAATTAAGGCATAAAGCATATGCATTCCCTGTATTGTGCCAACCTCATAAATTGCAGGAACTCTGGTGGACCCTCTATAAAATAAAACGTTCTCCTCTGAAATTTGATCTATAAAATTTCCAGAAATATTTGCTATAATAGTTTCCCCTTTCAAATAAGATTGCTTCATATCCACACTAACTCCAGAAAGGAATTGAATGCACAAAATGAAAATGACGAGTGCCAAAAGTTTCTTCGGCATAGGCCCTTCTCCCATTTGAATTTAAAACAAAAAGGTTTAATAAACTTTATTGAAAACGGTCTTGAAAGTCGTGAAGAATTAATGCCAAAAGCTGAGGAAAAACTATTGTTCCAATTAAAATCGGATAGAGAAATCCGCAAATAAGTAAAAGAATAACCGAACCATCTAAGAGTGCGCTCCTAATCCATTTCATTTTATTTTCCCATCTCTTTTAATTTTTTAAGAACATCATCAAGTTCTCTTGATGCCCCTCTTCTTCCTTGAGGAGGGGAGTATCTATTGAGAGGATAAAATCTTCTCAAAGGGGGCTGAGGCCTTGACGGAGGACCTCTTCCGAATCTTTGTGCCGATGAGGTTCCTCCTTTTCCAAATTTGAATCTCAAAAGCAACTTCCTCAACCCATCCCTGAAAACTATTCCAAGAACTGCTAAAATAATTAAAGCAACCAAGATCCAGATTAGCAATTTCGACCTAGACGAGGTTCCTCCTGTTGAATAAGAACAACAAACCTCCCCATAGTCACATGAATAATCTACTTCTGTTTCATATGAAAAACAACTCTGCCTACACGAATAACCTTTTTGTTCGCACTCAGTTTTTTCCTCTCCTTGAGGAGATGAATCAGCACTTTCGTCGCTGCTACCAACTCCTCCAATTTTTTCGCAACTTCCTCCAACACAACAAATCTCTCCATAATCTAAATCTGCTGCTCTAGCTTCTTCATTTCCGTCTTTACAAAACTCATCTCTTTTACAAATTTCTCCTCCGTAATCTGCACAAGTTTTCTCTAAAGGAACACTACAACACACTGTTCCAACCCTGCACGAGTATTCTTCTAAGATTTCTCCTTCGCAATCTTCTTCATGTAAACAATAATATCCTGAATTCTCACAATCAGCATGTGTCGAACCAGTTCCGGATTCTTCTCCACCAATGCCGCTAGGCCCTTTTTCAGGCCAAACTGCATAAAGTATAAAAGCTGTATCTACTATCTTTCCCCTCCAGCATCCATCAGGGCCCTGAGTTCTTAAGAGCCAATTAATCGCACCATCCTTTGCTGGAAAATCCCCGTAATAAAGTGGCCAGAGAGCAACAGCAGTATCGTAGTAAGGATTTCCGGATACACTCCAATACTCTCCGTTTATCTGCTTTTGCAGTAAAGGAGTAACATATTCTGTGAATCCAAGAAGATATAGAAAAGCTTCTGGCAAATATCTTTCATGCTCTTCTGCAAATGTAATTAAGTAAGGCAAATATGCATCAACATCGTAATCTTGCTGAGATAGGACATAAGTTGCCCACAAACTTCCTTCATAATCACAAGAACTTCCTGACCTAAAGCATCGCGCCTCTACTTTTTCAACTGTTTGACCGTTGGCAGAGCTATAATGGGTTTCGGGAGAAACATAAATTGTATCAGAATCTTTTCGCTTAAATAAAAGATTAGTGAAAAAATCTTCATCACACGAAATTTTGAATTCTTCAGAAAAACATCTTGGAAATTAAATAAAAGATTAGTGAAAAAATCTTCATCACACGAAATTTTGAATTCTTCAGAAAAACATCTTGGAAAAATCTCAATCCAGTAGTTATCTTGTGTCAAGGATAAGCATCCTCCCAAATTCGATGAAGAAAGTTTATAATCTTCTCCAATAGAAAAAGGATAGGAGAAAGTAGAATAACTTACATTGCAATTCGAAGGTTTGGAAGTTCCTATTTGAATAAACCAATTCAAGTCGCTAAAAGTAGAATTTTGAGACAAAAGCCATTCCTCAGAAAGGGTGGTATCCTCTCCGTTCTCGCTAAGAGCAAGGATCGCTTGTGCTGTCTGTTTTAAATTGCATCCTCCACTTGGCCAGCACCCTCTTGCATCCATTGCTTCTTTGAGCTCCTCTTTGCACTTTCCGACGGCTAATAAAGAAAAAATCTGCTCATTCAGCAAAAGAGAATCACAACTGTCATTAATTTTTTGAAGCAAACAATCATAAGCCGAAGAGACCTTCTCGTCTTGGCTTTGTTCCTCTGCATAAAGCAAAGACAAACCCCCCATCAAAAAAATGAAAGAGAGCACAATAATCCAATCTTTTTTCATGCAATATATAACCAAATCTTGTTTTTAAAATTTGTTATATAAAATTAATTTTCCTTTTTTGGAGACCTCTTTCTTTTGATAGATTTGCCTTTCCGCTTTCCTTTCTCTGCGGCAAAAACTTTTCTCAAAAAATAATTCAAAGGATTTTTTATCTTTGAGCAAAGAGGGTCTGGAGAACAGACTCCTATCTCTTGATAAAATTGTTTGCAATTCGGGGGAGGAACAACCTTATTTCTATAGCTCCAATTCAATTGCGCGCGCACATACCCTTCTTTTAGAGAAGATTTGTTTTTCGAATTCCACTCAGAAATAAAGTTTTCAAGATCCTCTCTTTCAACATTGAGAGACCTAAAAAAATTCAGCAGAGCAAAGAGAGCCCTCTTTTTCCCATCCTCTAATCCTCTTAAAATTCTCCTAATACAAGGAGGGAAATTCTCTTCAGGAATCTTTCCTACTTCAATTTTTTCTCTTACAAAATCTGGAAGGGCATACTCTCGCGTCCTCGTCTCGTGCTCCTTTTTTTGAGAAGATTCATACCAGTCAAGAGCTTCCCGCAAAAGTTCGCCTGCCTCATTCTTCTTAGGGGTTGGATAAAAATCTCTAACTTCAACTTTAAAAGCATCCGCATCCTTGAGTTCAAAATCTTTTATGCAATCTGGGTCGATTACAACACTAACTAAAGAGGTCTTTTCATGAAGAGAATAAGGAGCCCTAAATAAATGGCGGGAGGATACGAGAACCAAATCAGGAATTACTTCTTCGGAAGCGCGAAAATCTTTAACATATTTACTTGATTTCGACAATCCGCTGATTCTTTTCACTAACTCGTCTCTTGTTTTTTCTTTCAAATAATTTGCAACTATCCTTGCCCACTCTGGAAACATGTCCTTGGTTAAGGAGTTTCCAACTTTTTCAGGAAATGCTTCAAATGGAACAATTAGGTGAAATCCTTTACTGCCGGAAAATTTTACTCCGACACTTCTAAGGCCGTGAAATCTAAAAAACTCTATTACCAACTGGGCAAAAACTTTGCTATAATCAAAGTACTTACTATCAATATCAATTAACAAATCCCAGCCTTTCCTCAACTCATTCAACTGTTCTCTCGAAAGATTGGTCGAAAGTGCTAGAGGGTCCTTCCAAATCTCTTGAGAACAATGAAAAGAAGTCGCTCCCTTTTTTACAAGCTCAAAAACATCCCCGGGGTATTGAAGAGCATCGGGCCTCTTTCCAAACGCCTTTCCCATAAAGCAAGGGACAACTTCGCGGTTTTTGCAAAATTCAAAAATTGCTTTTTGAACTTGTGGATTGGAATAATGGAGATGCATAACTCTCTTAATTCTCTTCTCTTTTTCAGAAAGATTTTCAGAAGATTTCTCAGAAGGCACCATAAAAAAAGACACACGCGAACATTTATATAGGTTGCCCTATACTAGACAATAACAATACTTAAAAAAAGGACTAGCCTAATAAAAAAGTCCTAAAAATAAAATGATAGTCAAACTGGCGAATCCCTTGATAGTTGCAAGAACTATTGAGATAATTTCTGAGCTTGTGACAGAAGTGAGAATCAAATTCAATGAAGCGGGAATGAGCATCAGTGCTCTTGATCCTGCTAATGTGGCAATGGTCGGGCTCAAGATTCCAAAAA
>JAFCDW010000043.1 GCA_017609475.1 Candidatus Pacearchaeota archaeon | reverse complement strand
GGGTTTGATGAGGAATTTATCCAGAATGTACAAAGCCATGTCTATGGATACAAAGCTGTGCCAGAATTCAAAAACAAAGTCAGAACAAAAAAGATAGAACACTGCCTTGCAGCTGCAGAAACAATTACTGGATTGATTTATGCATATGCTTTAATGAGGGGCAAAAAAATCTCGGACATGAAAGTAAAAGGACTAAAGAAAAAATTCAAAGATAAAACCTTCGCAGCAAATTGCAATAGGGAAATAATAAAAGAAATCGAAAAAGCTGGACTAAGCTTGGATGAATTTTTTGAAATTGCAATATCTTCAACAAAAAAAATAAAAAACGAAATTGGCTTAATGTAAAAAATGGGATTAATTGTTAAATCCAACATAAGAAAAGTAGTGAAAGAACTAGATAAGGAAAACGTTATCTCGAGCGTTGCAGACGAAGTAGAAACGGCCCTCGAAAGAAAAGTAGAGGAGATTTTAATCGAAGCTATAAAGAGGGCAAAAGCAAACAAAAGGAGAACTCTGCAAGCAAGAGATTTGTAAGGAATCAAGATGCCTAAAAATAAGACAAAAGGAAGCAACCTCGAAAGAGAGCTTTGTCTAAAGCTAATTTCTAGAGGTTATCGCGCCGTTAGGGTTGCTGGCTCTGGAGCAATGAAAAACGCTGATTGCGACATTATTGCTGGAAATAGAAAGAAAAAATACTGCATAGAAGCAAAATCAAGCAAAAAACTTATTAAATACATATCCAAAGAGCAAATGAATCGCTTTATTTCTTTTGCAAGAATATTCGGATTAGAGCCCTTAATCGCGCTGAGATTCGATAGGCAAGAGTGGGTCTTTGTACGTCCCAATCAGCTAAAAGAAAGTGGAAAAACTTTATCAATGTCTCTCGAGAAAGCAAAAAAAGTTGGCAAAAAATTTGAAGAAATTTTCAAATAAGCATGGAATTTGCAATAAGTCCTAAAAAAGATTCAAAAAAGTGTAAAAAAACTTAAAATTATAGTTAGATTTATTTGAGTATGGGGAGAGTGTTACTAACATGGCTTCCTCTGCTTCTTATGCTTGCCACACCTCTTGCTGCAGCAATCCGAATTAATGAAGTTGAAATTAATCCCCCAGACGGAAGCAACGGAATAGAATGGATTGAGTTGTATAATGAAAAAAGCGAATCCGTCGATATTTCTGGATGGGAGGTCTGGGATGGATTAAAAACCCCAACAAAAAGAGCCACAATTCCAGAAGGGACGAAAATTCCAGCAAGAGGATTTTATATCGTTGATCTGGAAAAACCGGTTCTTAATAATGGGGGAGATTTCGTAATTCTTTACAACAACGAAGGCGAGGAAATTGACAGAACCAAAACACTTAAAGATCAAGAATGGAGTGAAGAAAGCTGGCAGCTCTGTGGAGGAGAGTGGGTATTTGAAAAGCCAACAAAAGAAGAAGAAAATACCTGTCAAAAAGAACGCTCTAATGAACAAGAAAAAACGAACACCCAAGAAGAAAGCCCCTATGAAAATCAAACAGAAGAAAATAAAAATACAATAAAGCCACAAAATGAAACAAAAAAGGCGCCTCTAACATTAGAGACGATTAAATTAAATACAAAAGATATAAAAAGAGAAGAAAACTTTGAAGAGAGTTCGAAAGAAAATAAATACGCAAAGTATGGGCTAATTTTATTTTGTGCCCTTCTTGCAATTTTGATTTTGATAAAGCACAACAAACAAAAGAAAAATGGCCTTATCTGACAAAGAGAAAAAAGTCCATGCAGCTTTAATTTTAGAAATAATAGGAAGGCCTCCAGAACACTTGGTCCAAACCCTTAATGAAATAATCAATCTAATGGGTTCAGAACCAAAAATAAAAGTTCTCTCAAAAAAAATAGCTCCTCCGGTTGAAATGAAGGAGGCCGAAGAGTTCTTCGCAACACATGCAGAAGTAGAAATAGAAGCAGAAGAAATAATGTATTTAGTTATGGTTGTATTTAAGTACATGCCAGCATATGTGGAAATAATTTCTCCAGAAACAATTTCCCTAACAAAAAATAATTGGGGAGAAATCCTCAGTGAAATAACTAGAAGGCTCCATCGCTATGACGAAATCGCCAGAATCCTCCAAAACGAAAGAGCAATTCTAGAGAAGAAATTAAAAGAAGTCATGCAAATAAAGGAAGAAAGCAAAGAACTGAAAAAATCCAAAATCAAAAAATCTCCGGAAAAAACCAAAGAATCTTTGAAAAAACCCTTAAAAAAATCCCCGAAAAAGAAAAAAGAGTCAAAAAAAGAAAAGAAAAAAAAGTAGAGAAGTTCTAAGTTACCAGATTGGCGCGAAGCGCCTCATCTTTTCTTAAACTTGCTCGATTTTCGCTTTAGAAAATAAACCACAAAAAGGAGAACAGCAAGAATTAAAATCCAGCCGAGAAGTTTGGTATGAGCCACAAAAAGGAGAACAGCAAGAATTAAAATCCAGCCGAGAAGTTTGGTATGAGCTCTGGACTTTTTTGCCTTGCAACTTCCAAGACAGCATTTTCCATCTCTTGCATAAACCTCTTCACCTTCGCAAATTTCATTTTGGTCGCAGATTAATCCACCCATCTGACTGCAATTTTTTATTTTGGAAGAGCTCGCATTTTTGTTATTAGTTCCAGGAAAAGGAGTATACCCTTCTTCAACAGAAACATCTATTCTCAAAAATGCTTCAACATCTTCCGAACGAGCGGCGAGTGTTCCTGAAAGATTACATGCCTCCGAAGATGAATTGAAAAACAACCTCAGCTTAAAACTTTCTCCAGGCTCTAATAAAGAGATGGTGTCACTGGAAATTGAGGCATAATTAGTTAACTCTTCAGAAAGT
>JAFCDW010000009.1 GCA_017609475.1 Candidatus Pacearchaeota archaeon | reverse complement strand
ATTTGGGCTTCAGTAAAAAAATAATTCCAATTCCTGCATGCTTTGATAAAAATGATCTCTGAGAAAAAAATTCGCGAGATTAGGGTCCATTTAGAGAGTGCGCAAAACCCTTTATTTTTCTTTGATGATGATGGTGATGGCTTATGCAGTTTTTTGCTGCTTCGAAGATATCGGGGAAGTGGAAAAGGTGTTGCAGTTAAAGGTTCTTCTTCATTAGGAAAGCAATATTTTAGGAAGGTTAATGAGTTAAATCCAGATTACATTTTCATTTTGGATAAGCCAAAGGTTGATGCAGAGTTTTTTAAGGAGGTTGAGAAGGTAAATTTGCCAGTTGTTTGGATAGACCATCACGAGCCCATTCAACAAATTCCAGATTTTGTCAACTATTATAATTCCTTTTCCAAGCCACGCAAAAAAAAGAGTGAAAAGGGTTTGAATATTGATACTGAGACTTTTGGAGAGCCTGTTACTTTCATTTCATACATGGTCTCTCAAAGAAAAGAGGATTTATGGTTGGCAGTGGTTGGATGCATTTCGGATAGATTTGTTCCTCCTTTTTATTCAGAGTTCGAGAGGATTTATCCAGAACTTTCTGTTTCCCGGCGAAGTAAATTGAGAGATCCTTTTGATATTCTTTATTGTTCGGGGATAGGAAGGGTTGCTCAGATTTTGAATTTTGCGTTAATGGCCCGTACTTCGGATGTTGTTAGGCTTATGAAATATATGATTTCTTGCAAGAATCCCTATGAAGTTCTTAATGAAAATCCTAAAAATCGTTTTTTTCATAAAAGATTCAGAGAGATTGAGCGAAAGCTTGAGGGTCTCCTTAAAAGAGCGAAAAAAGTAGCGAAAGGTTCTGGAAAAGTGGTCTTTTTCAAATATAAATCTGAAGAAAGCATAAGTTCTCTTTTAGCTAATCGTTTGAGTTATTTCTTTCCAAATAAATTGATAGTTGTGGCAAGGGAAAAAGGTGGCAATCTTTCAATTTCTCTTCGGGGAAAAGGAATTAGTTTGATTCTTAAAGAGGTTTTAAAGGGATTAGAAAATGGAGAAGGAGGGGGGCATTTGGATGCTTGTGGTGCGAAAATTTTGGAGAAGGATTGGGAAACTTTCAAGAAACTTTTTGAAGAAGCTTTGAAAAAACATCATAGAAAATCTTTAGAAAGGGCTTTGGAAAAATAGAACGGATTTTTGGTTGATGTGCATAGTTTCTTGAATCTCTTAATAACTTCTTCCAATATAAACGACCTCTTTTGCAGTTTTTCCACAGATTACGCAATTGCTTGATGGAGTTTCTTTTTTGTTTCCTAAAGTTCCTCTGACATCCGCATTTATATTTTTTTCAATATATTCTGCGCAAGGAACTCCTTCTTTTGCCGTCGAGCACCAGTTCACTTTGCATATCTTTCCATTTCTTATTGCTTTTTTTATCTCCTCTTTTGTTTTGCACTCGACTATGGATTTTTTTAGTTTCTCCTCTGCTTTTTTCTTTAGCCTTTCGTCAAACTCCCTTTTCAGTAATTTCAGTTTTTTGGAATCTTTTAGTTGAATTTTCTCTCTTTTTTTCATGTCTCTTATGAAAATTGTAAGGGTTTGTTCTTCCATTTCCTTCTGTCCCACCTCTACTCTTAAAGGAACCCCTTTTAGTTCCCACTCGTTGAATTTTCGTCCTGGAGTATGCTCTTCTCTTTCATCGAGATGCACTCTGTGGTCCTTTTCCAGTTTCTTTTTTATTTTTTTGCAATACTCTAAAATCTCCTTTTTATTTTTCTTTGTATAGATGGGGATGATTACAATTTCGATTGGAGCAACACTTGTTGGGAGAATAAGGCCTTTATCATCTCCATGCGTAGAAATTATTGAGACAAGAATTCTCGACATTGCTGGGCCATAGGCGGTTGTCCATAAGAACTCCTCTTTTCCGTCTTTGTTCTTGAATTTTGCATTGAACGCTCTTGAGAATTTTTGCCCCATTAAGTGTGTGGAAGGTTGTTGAATTAACTTTCCATCTGGCATTAGGACGTCTGATCCAATGGTGTATTCTGCTCCTGCAAATTTATCCCACTCTGGTCTTTTCATTGGCAAAAAAGGAATTCCGAGCTGTTGATGCAAAACTTTTTCTGTCATTTCTATGTCTTCTTGCACTTGTGCTTCTGCTTCTTCTTTTGTTGCAAATGCGTCATGTGCTTCAATCCAGTAGAATTCTCTTCCGCGTATTAAAGGTCTTGTAGCTTTGGTGTCGAGCCTAAATACTGCTCCTCTTTGATAGAGTTTCATTGGAAGGTCTCTGTGACTACGCACCCAAAGTGCGAACATGGGAGTGTATAGTGTTTCACTCGTTGGTCTGAGGGCAAGTCTCTCGCTTCCCTTCGGAGTTTCGAGCCAAAAAACTTCTGGAGTGAACCCTTTTATATGATCGGATTCTTTTTTCAGGTTTGATTCTGGAATAACAGAAGGCATAATGGTGGGTTGATGGCCCCTCTTTTGAAGTTCTTCTTCATATAGGTCATAAATTTTTTCGATTATTTTGGCTCCCCATGGCCTTATTACTATAAAGCCTTTTATTCCTAATCTTAAATCGACAATTTCTGCTTTTTGAATTACTTGATTATACCACTCGCTAAAATTCTCGCACTTTTTTGCAGTTACTCCTTGCTGAAATTCTTCGGGCATGTTCTAGATTAGAAATCTGCTTTAATAAATTTTGTGGGTTGTTATTCGAGAATTGTTTGGTTAAGATATTGTTGCGCGATTTGATTGATCGTTTTTTTTAGATAATTAGATTCTAGGGCGAATCCCAGATTTTCTCCTCCGATTGTTTTGAAATTATTTATTCCGATTACTTTCCCTTCTTTGTTAATGAGCGGTCCGCCTGAGTTTCCTGGATTTAGAGCAGCGTCGGTTTGTATATATGCTTTGACTCCATTTATTCCTGGCCGATGGATTGCAGAGATTATTCCTTCTGTAACAGAAAACTGCAACCCTAAAGGATTCCCTATCGCAATTACAGGTTCTCCAATGCTAATCTTGTCAGAATCTCCTAGACTAAGTGGAGGATATTCTTCTTCAATTTTTAAGAGGCAGACATCCATGAATTCGTCTATTCCAATGAGCCTTACTTGATGAATTTTTCCGTCGTATGTGTAGATTCCTGCCTTCTCTGCTCCTTGAATTACGTGAGCATTTGTTACTATATATCCTCCCTCACTTATAACGAATCCAGTTCCTTGGCTGACGTCGGTAACTATAGTGACTACTGAGGGAATGGAGTTTTCTATTATTCCTGAAAAATCTTTTGCATTAGTTGCTTTTAGCTTGCTGAGTTCCATTTGGCTTTCTTGGAGTTTTTCCTCCACTTTAGTCAATCCTTTTTTCGTTGAACTAACTGATTTTTCTAATTCTCTCAGAGAGGAGGCAATTGTGTTGAATTTCATCCTTGTTTCAAGTTGCAGATTTGTGATTTTGCTGTTTAGGGTGTTGTAGTTTAAGTTTTGTCTAGCTATAATTGCATTGAGAAGGATCCCGGTTGTGATCATGTATATTATAATGAGAGTAGTGAAACTGCCGATCATCCATTTATGATGCCTTTTTAGAGCCATGAATTTACTAATATCTTAAATTATTTAAATGTAATCTGTTTTGATTTTTTGGGCTTGTAGTTTAAGGGATAGAATATCCGGTTTCGGCCCGGCTGGTCCAGGTTCGAGTCCTGGCAAGCCCATTTTGCCATTTGCGTATTGCTCAAAAATGAATTCAGAAAAAAAGAGGTTTATTGCTGCGGTCTCGGTATTGATAGGAACTTGCATAGGAGCAGGAGTTCTGGGGATTCCATATGTTGCATCGAGAGCAGGATTTTTTGTTGCTTTAGGTTATATCCTTTTAGTGGGAATAATGATTCTGATGACTAATTTGTATTTGGGAGAGGTAAGCCTTAGGACGAGAGGTTCGCACCAACTTCCTGGTTATGCTCAGAAGTATCTTGGAAAATTTGGAAAAGGTTTGGCAGAGTTTGCGACGATTTTTGGAATTTATTCTGCAATTGTTGCGTATATTCTTGGAATAGGAGAGAGTTTGAGTTTTTTGATTTTTGGAAATCTTTCAAAAGGATTTCTTTTGGGAGTACTTTTTGCTATTTTCATGGCATTGCTTTTGTGGGATGGGTTAAAATCCTTGAAAAGGTTCGAAAAGTGGGGAGTCTTTTTTATTTTGTTTTTGTTCGTTCTAATTTTTTTCATTTTTATGAAGGATATTAAGCTCGAGAATCTTACACGTGTTGATTTTTCGTACATTTTTTTGCCTTTTGGTGTGATTCTTTTTGCAATGATGGCTTTTTATGCTATTCCAGAAGTTGAGCTTATTTTAAAGAATAACGAGCATCTGATGAAAAGAGTTCTTGTTGTCGGAACTTTGGTTCCTATGATTTTTTATACTTTGTTTGCTTTTGTCGTTGTTGGCTTTTTGGGAGAACAAACGCCAGAGATCGCTACTTTTGGCCTTGGCAAACTTTTCGTTTTTCTTGGAATTTTTACAATGTTTACATCTTATCTCTCACTCGGAAATGCTCTTCAAGAGAATTTTTGTTTTGATAACAGGATGAAAAAGGGTGTTGCGTGGTTTTTGGCTTCTCTAGTTCCTTTGGGAATCTTTATCTTAACAAGATTTTCTAAATATTTTTCCTTTACTAAAATTTTGGGATTGGGTGGCTCTGTTTCTGCAGGGGTTATGGGAATTTTGGTTATGCTTATGGCTAGGCGTGCGAAAAAAATGGGAAATAGGAAACCTGAATATAGTGTTCGTATTAGTTTGCCTCTTCTCGTGCTTTTTAGCCTGATTTTTTTGCTAGGTATTCTTTATGAATTCTTTTTTAGATAGGTTTTTATAATGGGCAGACTTTTTTGAATTAATGGAAGCACAATCTGGAGATTATGTTGAAGTTCAATTAGCAAAGGAGATTTATAGAGGAGTTTTGCTCGAGAGTCCTGAGCCTGGAATTGTTCTACTTAAGTTGGATTCTGGATATAATATCGGATTTAAGAAAAAGGATTTGCTTGGGGTTAAAGTAATTGAAAGGTTTGAAAAGCGGAAAGAGAAAAAATTTGTTTTGAGGAGAGATCCATCGAAGTCAGACATAGCAATGATTCTAACAGGAGGGACAATTGCCTCTCGCTATGACCCTAGAACAGGGGGTGTTGATCCTTTAGATAATTTGGAAAATCTCTTTAAATTTTATCCAGAGATTTTTGAGAAAGTTAATGTGGCAAAAATAAGTGCTCCGTTTATGAAGCCTTCTGAAGAGATGGATTGGAGGGACTGGAAAACGATTGCTAGAGTTGTCTGTGATTTTTTAAACGATCCTAGTATAAAGGGAGTAGTAATCACGCATGGAACAGACACTTTACATTACACCTCTGCAGCCTTGAGCTTTTTCTTAAGGGATTTGAACAAGCCAGTTGTTTTGACATATTCTCAGAGAAGCGTTGATAGGGCGAGCAGCGATGCTAACTTAAATTTGCAGTGTGCCGCGCTCATGGCTATTTCCGATGTGGCAGAAGTTATGATTGTTGGACACGCCTCTCTGAACGACGATTTCTGCTATGCTATGCCTGGAACAAAAGTAAGGAAATTACATTCTTCTAAAAGGGATGCTTTTAAAGTTGTGAATTCTTCTCCTCTTGCTAGAGTTTTTACAGATAGAGTAGAAATTCTTTCTGGTTTTAGAAAAAGGAGTAAGGGGAAGGTTCGCCTTGATGCAAAGTTCGAGGATAAAGTTGCTCTTGTCAAGATTTATCCTGGGCAAGATCCAGATATTTTGGATTTTTATTTGGATAAGGGATATAAAGGAATTGTTTTGGAAGTGTTTGGCTTAGGACATTTGCCATCTTTTCGCTCTAGGGCAAATTGGGCTCGAAAACTAAAGCAAGTTATAAAGAAAGGGCTTGTAGTTTGTGCTGCTGCTCAGACAATTTATGGAAGACTGGATCCTTTTGTTTATTCGACCGGCAGAGATTTGCTAAAGACAGGAATGATCTATTTGGAAGATATGCTCTCTGAGACAGCCTTTGTTAAGTTGGGATGGGTTTTGGGTCATAAAGAGTGGGCAAAGGACATGGAGAGTGTTAGAGCTAAAATGTTAGAAAATTTCGCCAAAGAGTTAAATCCGAGGTTGAGTTAAAATGGATAAAAGAGTGAAAAAGCTTGTGATTATAGGAATAACTTTGATAGTGTTAGTTGTTTTAGCAGCAATCTTTTTTAGGCTAAGACCTCTTGCAATGAGCAAACAGGGTAGGATTCAGGAGGCTCTTTCTTGTGCTTTGAAACTTTACGAGCAAGCGAAGGAATCCATGGAACTTTCGAGTCAATGCTTGGGTGTTTGTGGAGATTATGCTGTGGATATAGTTCATGTTCCTCGAGCTCCTGAAGACGACCTTCCAGAGAATCAGTGCGAGGCTTATCGCAAAGGAGAGGTTCAGCACTTTATTGAGCTTGATAAATATGGAAATCTTGTTAGGGTTGTTTAATAGGGGATTTGCTTGAGAATTTTTAGAAGAATCTATTTTGATTGTGTTATGAGCTTATTTTATCTGTTAAAGTTTTTGCTAATTTTCTCTCGATTCTGTCGAGTTGCTTTTTTATTTCTTGAATTTCTTTTTCGGACTTTCTATTGACAGCATAGTCGTATTCTGCTCTAAGCCGGTCTTTTTGCGAAGCCCGATTTTGACTCATTAGGATTATTGGGGCTTGGATTGCCGCGAGGCACGACAATACTAGATTTAGGAGGATGAATGGATAAGGGTCCCAGGTTTTTACCCAGGCATATAGGTTTGCAGCCATCCATATAAAAAGGAAAAGAAGGAAACCGAAAATAAAGGTCCAACTTCCAGCCCATTTCGCCAAAGTATCTGCAGCTTTTTGTCCAAAAGTTCGTGGCAGGATATTCGGATGCTCTATTTTTTTGAATAAATCTTTTTTTTCTATCTTCTTTTTTATATTTCCTTCTTTTTCTTTCATAAATTTTTATTGCTTTTTTATTTTATAAATATGTTGTTTGCCAAGGTTTGTGCGGTGTAAGTTGATACGGCAATAATTTAATAAATACTTTTTCATACTAGTTGCTATGGTTGAAATAGACTACGAAAAGCTGAAATTCAAAGCAGGTCTTGAGATTCATCAGCAATTAGATTCTCATAAGTTATTTTGTGAGTGTCCTTCTGTTTTAAGAAAAGATAAGCCGACACTTGTTATTCGAAGGAAACTCCACCCTGTTGCAGGAGAGAGCGGCGAGGTTGATGTTGCAGCATTATATCAATCATCTTTAAATCGGGTTTATGAATATCAGGCTTATGATACTACTTGTCTAGTAGAATTAGATGAAGAACCTCCGCACATGATAAATCAAGAGGCGCTAAAAATTGCATTGCAAATCTCTCTTTTGTTGAATTGCAAAATTATTCCTATCTCCCAGATTATGCGCAAGACAGTTATTGACGGAAGTAATACTTCTGGTTTCCAAAGAACGGTCTTAATTGCGAGAGGAGGATTTGTTGAAACTTCCTTTGGAAGGGTTGGAATAAGATATGTCTACCTCGAAGAAGATGCTGCGAGAATTGTTGGCGAGAATGTTTTTAGATTGGATAGGCTGGGGATTCCATTGGTAGAAATTGTTACAGCTCCTGATGCAAAAAACCCTATTCAATTGAAAGAGACTGCCTTAAAGATTGGGGAAATTTTGAGAAGTTGTAAAGTTAAGAGGGGTATTGGAACAATTCGGCAGGATGTGAATATTTCGATTATGGGTGGAAATAGAGTAGAGATAAAAGGCATGCAAGATATGGATATTTTTTTGAAAGTAATTGAAAATGAAGTTTTGAGGCAAAAAAAATTGCTTGATTCTGGAAATCTAGTTGGAATGGAGACGAGAACTGCTCAAAAAGACGGTTCTACAAAATACACTCGCCCTCTTCCAGGGGCTGCTAGAATGTATCCTGAAACAGATTTGCCTTTGCTTAAGATTTCTCGAGATTTTATTAATGAGGTTAAAAAATCCCTTCCCAAATCGAAGACAGAAGTTAGGAAGGAGCTTTCTGAGAAAGGGCTGAGTTCAGAGATGATTAAATTGTTATTTAAGCAAAATAAATTAGAGCAATTTAAAGAACTCTTAAAAATTGTAAATAAACCAAATCTGGTTGCAAAGATGATTTTAATTTACCCGAAGGAAATTTCCAAACACTTGAAGATTGATTTGGATGTGGTGGAAAAAAGACTTGAGGAAAGATTTTCGGACGTCTTGCAAAAGGTGGCAGAAGGAAAAATTTCAGAAAGTCAGATTAAGCCTGCTTTAGAGAGCATCGTTCTTGGAAAAGAGCCAGAATTTGAAAGTGTTGATTTAGGAGAGGTTGAGGAAAAAATTCAGAAATTAATTAAGGAGAAACCGGGTCTTTCTGAGAAAGCTTATATGGGTTTGATTATGAAAGAGCTTAGAGGAAAAGTTAGTGGCAAAGAAGTTATTGAAATAATTAGGAGATGTTTGTAATCATAGTTTTCTACTCTATTTACTCCGATCAATTAAATTCTTTATAAGTCTGTTGAAACTTAGCACTCCTTCATAAGAAGGAAAATCTTATTAAATCCTTTTTCTTGTAGTAGTTCATGGAAAATTGTGTGGAAAGGAATTACATTTCTGATATTCGTGTTGGTGAGGAGGCTTTGCTAAAGGGATGGGTTTATGATGTTCGTAGTCTTTCGAATGTTGGTTTTATTTTATTGCGTGATTGTTCAGGTATTGTTCAGTGCGTGGGAAAAGGAAAAGAGGTCTTGAAAAAAATCTTATCTTTGAGTTTAGAGTCTGTAATTTGGGTTAAAGGAAAAGTTAGAAAAGCTAATGTGAAGGCAGATTTTGTTCGGAAAGATGTTGAGGTAGAGATTTTGGAATTGGGTATTTTGAACAGAGCAGAGAAGCTTCCTATTCAGGTAAATGAGAAATCTGTCAGAGCAGATCTTTCGAAGAGACTCGATTATAGGTTTTTGGATGTTCGTAAGCCTAAGGTGCAAGCAATTTTTAAGATACAATCAACAATTGCAAATGCTTTTAGAGAATTTTTTTACAATAAGGGTTTTATAGAAATACAGCCTCCTGGAATTATTGCTTGCTCGACAGAGGGCGGAACCGATTTGTTCGAGGTCAAATATTTTGATAAAAAAGCATATCTTGCTCAATCTCCCCAACTTTACAAGCAACTGATGGCTATTTCTTTTGAAAAAGTTTTTTCAACTAGTCCTGTTTGGAGGGCAGAAAAGCATGATACCTCCAAGCACATAAATGAAATTCGGCAGATGGATATTGAAGTTGCTTTTGAGGATGATATTGGGATTATGAAGTATCTAGAAGAGGTTGTAAAATTCATTGTTTCAGAAATTATGAAAAAATGTCAGAAGGAACTTGAAATCTTGGATTTGAATTTAAAAGTTCCTGGGGCAAAATATCTTACTTATACCGAGGCAATCAAGCTTTTGAATAAAAACGGTTTTAAGTTGAAGTTTGGCGAGGATTTTGATCCAGAGGCTGAAAGAAAGCTATGTGAGCTTTTTCCTAACAAAATTGTCTTTACTTATGAATGGCCTACAGAGATGAAACCTTTCTATATTTGGCCAAAAGAAAATGGTCTTTCTGGAGGATTTGATGCTGTTTATGGAGGTGTTGAGATTTCGTCGGGAGGACAGAGAATTCATGTTCCTGAGATTTTAATTCAACAATTGAAGACAAAGGGGCTTAATCCGAAAAACTTTAAATGGTACATTGATGCCTTTAGATATGGGGCTCCAATGCATTCTGGGTGGAGCATTGGTTTGGAAAGGTTGACTTATGCCATTTGTAATCTAGATAATATAAGGGAAGCAACTTTATTTCCAAGAGATAGAAAAAGGCTTACGCCTTAGCGAAATTTGGGGAAAGAATGCTAAAATGAAGTTCATTTCAATTTCCGAAGCAATGAAGAAGGGATCAGGAAAAGTAGCTGTTCGCGGCTGGGTTTATCGAGAGAGAGGATCAAATAAATTCAAATTTATTGTCCTTAGAGATTCTAGTGATATTATTCAGTGTGTTTTTAAGAGAGAAAAATTCGAGGAGCAGTGGGAGGATATTGATAAGCTTTCAATTGAAAGTTCTGTAATGCTGGAGGGGACAATAAAAAAAGATTCGAGGGCTCCTACAGGTTATGAGATTGATGTGGACAAATTAAAGATTGTTTCTTTTGCAGAACCCTTTCCGATTAACAAGGATTTGAATGAAAAACTTTTGGGAGACCGAAGGCACTTGTGGCTTAGAAGTAGAAAAATGACAGCAATTTTGAAAATAAGGGACACTGTTCTTCAAGCAATTAGGGAGCATTGGAGAAAGAAAGGATTTTATGAGTATCACAGCCCTTCTTTTATCGGAATGCAGTGCGAAGGAGGTTCAACTTTGTTTAAGGTAGATTATTTTGGGAGACCATTATATTTGGCTCAGACTTGGCAACTCCATGCAGAACCAGGAATTTTCGCTTTGGAAAAGATTTTCACAATACAACCGAGTTTTAGGGCAGAGAGATCAAAAACTTCTCGCCATTTGACAGAATATTGGCATGCCGAGATGGAGGTAGCTTGGGAAGATTTCAAATATTTACAAGATGATGGAGAGCAACTAGTGAAGTTTGTTGTTAAGAGAGTTTTGGAAAAAAATAAGAAAGAACTGGATATTTTGAAGAGAGATATTAAAAAGTTAGAACCAACAGTTAGTAAGAAATTCCCTAGATTAACTTATGACGAGGTTTTGCAAATCTTGAAGCAGAAGAAAGGTTTGGTTATTCCTTGGGGGAAGGATTTGAGGACAATTGAGGAAGATAAGCTGAGCGAGCTTTATGACACTCCTGTTATAGTTACCCACTATCCAAAGGAGGTTAAAGCATTTTACATGAAAGAAGATGAGAAAAATCCTAAAGTTGTTTTAGGTTATGATATGATTGCGCCCGAAGGTTATGGAGAGCTGATTGGAGGGTCGCAAAGAGAAGAAAGTATCAAAAAGCTTGAGGAGAATTTAAGAAAGCAAGGAGAAGACCCTAAAAAATATGAATTTTATTTTGATACTAGGAGATACGGATCTGTTCCTCATGGAGGGTATGGGCTTGGAGTAGAGAGATTGATAAGTTGGATTTGTGGATTGTCTACAATAAAAGACGCTATTGCATTTCCTAGAACCATGACTAGATGGTATCCATAATTTTTAATAAAACTTTAAAAATTATTAATTCTTTGGTTGGATATGAAGATAGGAGAGATAGAAATTCGGTGGCTCGGTCATGCTGGCTTTTTAATCAAGGGTCCAAAAATAATTTACATTGATCCATATAAGATTCCTGCGGATTGTGAAAAGGCAGACATTATTTTAATTACCCATAGCCATTATGATCATTGTAGCGTAGCAGATATAGAAAAAATCCTTAGGGAAGGGACAAGAATCTTCTTAACAGCAGATTGCCAGAGCAAGATTACAAGATTTGAGCTTCCAATAAGAATGGAAATAGTTTCGCCAGGAATGGAATTTGATGTAGGAGGAATTAAAATAGAAACTGTTCCAGCGTATAACATTGACAAACCTTTTCATTTGAAAGAAGAATCTTGGGTGGGATATTTAATTAAGTTGGATGGCGTTGTAATTTATCATGCTGGAGATACTGATGTTATTCCTGAAATGAAGAGGCTCACTGGGCACAAACAGCCAGAAAAAACTTTCATTGCTCTGCTTCCTGTTGGAGGAAGATTTACGATGAGCGCCGAGGAGGCTTTTGAGGCTGCTAAAATAATTAAGCCTAATCTTGCTGTTCCAATGCACTATGGGTCGATTGTTGGTAATGAAGAGGATGCGGAAGAATTTGTAAGGCTTTGTAAAGAAGAGGGAATTGAAGCTAGGATTTTAGATAAAGGATAATCTGAATGAGTTGCAAGGATAAAGAATTTGCGTTTTGTTTTTTGCTCTACACTTTTGTTATATCTCTCGACGGAGTAGGAAATTATAAAAGAACGATTTAATAAAAAGAGCACTAAACTAACAAAATCTTTTTAAAGAACTCTTTTTTAGTTTTACTATAATATTAATTAAAGGGTCGATCGATTCGGGTTCGATTATATCCTTTGCATGCAAGGGATTTCGGGTTCTTCGATACTAGCTGGAAGCTTAGCGACTATTTAAACCTTTCGTTAAAGCGTATGAAGCTTCCAATAAATAAATTGAAAGGAGGTTTAGATGGCTTTAGATTTTGCACAAGAAGCAATCCAGAATGCAGCAACGCACAGCATCAACTTTGACGAGTTGAAGGCTGGTAAAGCCAATATAAAAGTGATTGGTGCTGGAGGAATGGGCTGCAATGCAGTAACTTGGTTGTTTAACAAAGGAATCACCGGAGCAACAGTTATTGGTGCAAATACCGATGCCTTGCACTTGAGCGTTACCAAGGCTGACGAAAAAATCCTTATAGGAAAAGAGTTGACACGCGGTCTTGGTGCTGGAGGAAAACCAAAGGTAGGAAGAGAGGCAGCAAAGGAAGCGCTTGTTGACTTGAAAAAAGCTGTGGCTGGCTCGGACATGGTGTTCATTATAGCAGGAATGGGTGGCGGAACAGGAACAGGTTCTGCTCCTGTAATTGCTCAGCTTGCAAAAGAAGCTGGTGCAATTACTATTGGTGTTGTAACCATGCCTTTCGAGTCAGAGAAAGCTAGGTTGGATAAAGCAGAATTTGGCCTTCAAGAGTTAAGAGACGTTACAGATACTTGCATTGTTCTTGACAACAATCGTCTTGTTGATATTGCGGGCCAATTACCTATAGAACAAGCGTTTGCTGTTGCAAATGAGTTGATAAGTACGATGGTTAAGGGGATTGTTGAGACAATAACTCTTCCTAGCTTGATTAATTTGGACTATGCAGATGTTTCCTCAATTATGCGAGAGGGCGGTGTTTCGGTTATTGGCATCGGAGAGGATGACTCCTCTGACCGCGTTAATCAGGCTGTCCGCCAAGCCCTTACGCATCCTCTACTTGATGTGGATTATAAGGGTGCGAGCGGAGCATTGATCCATGTGACCTGTGGTCCAGATTTGAAGCTCGAAGAATTTGATACCATTGGAAGAACTGTTTCAGAGAGCTTGAATCCTGATGCCCAGGTCATTCTTGGAGCAAGGATTAACAAGGATTTTGTTGGAAGGGTGAGAGTGATAACTATCATGACAGGTGTTAATTCCCCATATATCCTTGGGAAAGAGCGTGAGAAACAAAAAGCGCCCGTTCCAAAAGAGATGTCTGATCTAGGAATCGAGTTTTGGGAGTAATTATGATTTTTGCCCCGGCTTAGCCGGGGTTTTTGTTTTTTATTT
>JAFCDW010000042.1 GCA_017609475.1 Candidatus Pacearchaeota archaeon | reverse complement strand
TTACGAAAAAAGTCGAAAATCTTTTCTATGTTGGGGATAAAAATATCTATAGTGAGGAAGTAAAAAACACGATAGAAAAAATATTAAAGAAGGAGGAAAAATGAGCAGAGAAAAAAGGATAAGAGAGAAAATCAGTCTAATAAATCAATATAAAAGAAACACTGTGAGAGGGAGGATTGATTGGCATATCCTTCTTGATTGGGAAGACAAGGAGTGGATAATTGAAAAACGCGGCGGTATATACCACACTTGTCATAGTTATGATGAAGCACTGGATTGTATTGAAGAAGAAGTAGATAATATGCTCAAGAAAGTAAAAGAAGAAATTAACGAGAGCATTGAAAAAAACACACAATTGTTAAAATTATTATCAAAAGCGGAGGGTATATGAGAAAAATATTATTCAGAGGAAAAAGGAAGGATAACGGAGAGTGGGTGTGTGGGTATTATGTTTATAATAAAGAATACAATATCCCTTTTATCTTCACTGGAAGTTGGAATGGATATTGGGATTACCAACTCGCCCGATTTGATTGGCACGAAGTTATCCCCGAAACCGTCGGGCAATACACAGGTATAGAAGATAAAAACGGAAACAAAATCTTTAAGGGGGATATTGTTAGGTTTATGGCAGATAATATACATTATCAAGGTGTGGTTAAATTTAACAATGCTTCATTTTATATAGATAACGGGAGATGTTCGTTTTATAGGTGTTTGGTGGATTACACTGAATTAAAAATTCTCGGCAACCGCTGGGACAATCCTGAATTACTAAAGGAGGAACGATGAGAGAAATAAAATACATATACAAGTGCGATTATTGTGGTAAGGTGCTTGGAGAAAACAACGAAGAGCACTTGAGCATAAACTTAATGTCTTGTTCGGGTTGGGTAAAACCTGATAAAGAGGGAAAATGGCGGCATTTCGCACAAGTGCTTGGAGGTATATATCACTTTTGCGACGAGATTTGTCTTATGAATCTCTTTAAGGGATTGAAGGAGAAGGCACAATGAAAGTAAAATGTCAGACTTGTGACGGTGAGGGTAGGGTGGAGGTAGAAAAAGGAAAATGGGAAACCTGCCCATCCTGTTTCGGAACGGGCAAAGTGTCCCAATTTAGTATAGGGGGACAAGACTGGTTGGATTAGAGGAGGGCAGATGAAAGAAAAATCATTACCAGAGTTAGCATTTAGCAAAGGGTGGAATGAAGTGCACTTATATTCTCCATACTATGATAGAAAAGAATGGTATCTTCTCCTCATATGGAGAAATCATAGAACTAAAGATTTTTTCGGAAAGACCTACGACGAGGTCGTTCAGAAAGCGAAAAAATGGCTTGAGGAGGACAGATGAGAATAATAAAAATTGAAAGATGCGATGCTTGTCCTTTTAAAAAATATAGCAGAATAAAAAACGAATATTGGTGTTGGCGTGAAACAAAAACAATTAAAAACTTATATGAAATCCCAGACTGGTGTCCTTTGCCGAAGGAGGAAAAATGAGAATAATAAAAGTTGACAGATGTCGTGTATGCCCTTATTGCACAACCGAACCAGCGTTAGGCGAAGATTGGTATTTTTGCAATAAGGCGTGGGGAATAATCCACAAAAATATTGATATAGTCCAAAAATGGTGTCCACTTGAAAAGAAGGAGAGCAAATGAGAATAATAAGAATAAAAAAATGTAAAGATTGTATATATTGTTCAATTGTTCCGACCAAGCAAAGAAGTGGGTGGTGTGATTTCAAAAAAGAGTTGATTTGGCGGGGAACGCAATTTGAAGATAATTTTCCGAAATGGTGTCCTTTAGAGAAACCTTTAGCGGAGTTGGCAAACGAGAAGGGGTATGACGCTACGGAAACATCTAAAGAAGACGATTTTTGGCTGATAGTGGTTTTTACTCCATTGCCAAGATGTTTCAAAGGCAACACCTACACCGAAGCAGAGCAAAAAGCAAGAGAGTGGTTAAAAAAACAATGACTTGTAGGGAGGAGAGATGAAACTAAATGACGAACAATTGTTGAGTATTTTGAAACTCTGTAATGAAAAAGCGAAAACTGGTTTATTAGTAGAGCATCCTGTCCCTGATGGCGATGATGGATATGATACAGAGATATTATATGGCGCAGATGCTTTAGATTATCTGGGCTATGATGAATTACTTAAGGAAGCGAGAAAAAGAAAATTAAAAGTAGGAGACGAAAAATAAAATGAAAAAGAAAAAAGACAGAGAAAGAGAAAAGGCGATGTGCGGCTTTGTAAAATACTTCCTGTCTATCTTCGGATATAAAGGCGGGAAGGTGGTTTATAGGAGGGAGAAAATGAAAAAGGGCAAAAAAATAAAAAACTTAAATGAGTTTGTAGAAGCATTAGAAGAGAATAATTTTATTTTTATCCGCAATAAACCATATCATATTGGTTGGGCAATGAATTTGCAGTTACGCTATATCTTGAGAGAAATCAAAGCAGGTGAAGTTAGAAAAATAATAATCGGAGGATAAATGAAACTCAAACCTTGTCCGTTTTGTGGCGGTGAAGTAACGCTTGAAGAAATGGAGACCCATCCAAATGGAGACCCATCCAGAATACAAATACTATGAAATTTACTGCTACAAATGTAGATTAGTCATTAAGCATAACTTTGACCCAGAATTTAAGACTAAACTTGTAAAACTTTGGAACAGGAGGGCGAAATGAACATAGAAAAAATGTGGAAAATAATTAAATTGCTACTTCACAAAGAAGGAATATATTATTCGCCTCGTAGAGGAAGAAAACCTGGAAGATATACATTTGTTACTAAATGTGGGGGCGATTATGCAAAAAAGGTGCTTGCGTGTGAGGGATGTGAGTATTATCAAAAATGTAAATATCTTAATCGTTTATGTAATATTCTAAATTCACCTGAATAAGGAGATTAAATGCGAGTAATCTATATCCGAAAATGTAAAGAATGCCCGTTTTTGAAAAGTAAATACGGTGCTAAAGGAATGTTATACTGGTGCGGAAAAGAGAAATTGGCGCTCAAGAATATCAAGAAAATTCCGCATTGGTGTCCGTTACAACTTTGGCAAGGGCTTAATGAATGGTATTCTGAAACTTTTGGCAGTGAATTATATTGCCCGTTGGACTGCAAATATCTCTGGGAAAGAAACGAAAAACCCTATTGTGGCAAACTTAAAAAGAAATTAAAATTAGACACAAATGGCGCTTGTTTCAAAATGTGCGAGGAGGAAGGATGAAAATAGATGTTAGATTTAAGAGGTTTCTTGAAAGGCGTTCCACAATTGATATATTTAATAAACTTGGTAAGATTGATATAAAGGAACTATCCGAGACAATAGAAATGTTTGAGTTTATAAGAAAAAGTGATGTGTGGAATGAGAAAAACTTAAATGTTCTTGAGATAGGTTGCGGTAAAAGACCAACCCTTTCGCTAATATTATTACACAATACAAAAAACTGGAAAGTAACCGCAGTTGACCCAATTATTGAAGAGAAAGATTATAAGACCCAAAGATTTGATTATTTCAAGTGCCGATTAAGAGAT
>JAFCDW010000008.1 GCA_017609475.1 Candidatus Pacearchaeota archaeon | reverse complement strand
TCTGCAGGTGGAAATCTTTTGAGTCTGGAGGGAACAGTTTTCAGTGTGAAGGAGGGTACGTTAACAGATGGAAAATTGTGTACTTATAGCTCTTCATCTGGAATAGTTTGTAATTCAGATGATCAAGATACCACCTATTCTGCAGGAGACCACTTAACTTTAGATGAGACAACATTCAAGGTGAATGATGATTTTGTACTGAATACTGGAGACACAATGACAGGAGCATTGAACGTCTCGGTAATTAACGAGAATGATTATGGAAATCTCTCTATTGATTCTGGAACTCTTTTTATTGATTCAAGTTCGAACAGGGTTGGGATTGGGACAACGGAGCCAGGGGCGAAACTGGATGTTGAGGGGAGTGCTGAATTTGACAATTTGGAAACAGATGCCATCAGCCAAATCATCCCAATATATGCGAGGGGAACTGCTTATGGTGGTGCTAATGGAAATAGGGTTTTGAAAATTGGATCAACTACAATCTACGATGCAACTGGAAGGGGTGTAAGACTTACAATCATAAATAAATCTAACTATGGTGTTGTTTTTGATGAGACTTATGATACTTATGGAGATCCTACAGCAGACGATAATTTTGCTGATGCTCTTAACTCTATAACTAGAGACCAAATTGGAATTATAACCTCTTTTGATTCTTGGACAGCTCAGAAAGACGAAAAGATGAATCAAGCATTAAGGAGGAGATGTCTTTATAAGGCTGCTTCATTGGGTACTGATAGCGATTCTTCAAGGACGCCTTATGTAGCAATATTTGAAGGTGCATCGAACAATAACAGTATATGTAATGCTGTGGAAAACCTTCGTAATGGAAACGATCCTGATTATCAATACGCTGAACTTGCAGGTTGGCTTGTATATGGGGGGTTTGTTGCTTCTGGAACACTCCCTAATGCACTTACTAATCCTGATGGAGACACTCTTGGTGTTCTAGTAAGTCATGAAGGCAACGTCGGTATCGGGACGACAGGGCCAGAAGCAAAGCTGCAGGTAGCAGGAAAATTGAGCCTTAGAGGGGTTGATGGAGATAGTAGTGTCAATGGCGGAACAATCATGCTCCAGCCAGCTACTTCTGGGGGAACGGCTTCTATTGGATTCCAAAGTAAAGTGAATTCAGGAAGTGATCGTGGTTTTATTGTCTGGTACGATGATAATAATGATTATGATTACTGGGGAAGTAGTAGCGAAAATGGGGCTTTACTTATTGGGACTGAGAATGATGGGCAAGCTAGCACCTCTGATGTAGTGGTGTTAAAGGGGAAGGCAGCTAATATTTTTGATTCCCCGAGCCATCTTTTTGTTAGTGGCAATGTAGGTATTGGGACAACGGGACCAAATGATAAACTTGTTATTTCAAATGGAAATATAACAATAGATAATCCTGCGGGTAGTAGCAAAATAACAGCATTACGCTTTACAGAGGATAATCAAGTGGCTAGTATGGCACTTAAATATGACGGTTCGGGAACAGGCGATGCTGGTAATACGCTTTCTATAGTGGATGAAGCAAATAATGTTGCGAGAGTTACAATACAAAGAGGTGGCAACGTCGGGATAAACACAACTTCCCCAAAAAACACTCTCAATGTTGTCGGAGATGCTAATGTTACTGGAACATTATATGTTGAGACTTTAGATATTAATAGTAGTTTTTCTACTAGTGGTTACAAAATTTACAAAATAACTAAATCGGATACTTGGACAGGAAGTGCAAGCAATCAGGATTTGTTTGTCCCCCTGGGTAAGTTTGGATATGCTGGTGGTGGGATTAGGATTATTTCTAGTGATAGTGGTTGTGGTATGGGTGGAACAGTTGAGTATTACATTCCATTAACATACAATATGGATCCCGAAGACATAGTTGTATACTCTTTTGGAGATACAGATGAATATCCTAATACTGAATCTGATTTTACTTTTTATGCTAACAAATCAGATAATAACCATATATACTTAGGTATAGATCATTCAGGTGGTTGCGCTGATAGTGGGGGGACTGTTTACCATTATGTTTTTGCATCAAATTATGATCCTAATGATAAAATAGAAAGTAAAGCAGATTACAATACTTCTTTAGCTTTAAGAAAATATATATATTCTAATGAAGACGGCAACGTCGGAATCGGAACAACGAGTCCGAGTGAGAAATTAGAAGTCAGTGGTGAAGGTTATTTCACAAATCAACTTCAAGTAGGTAGTTTCAAGGCCGGTACAAATGTAATCGGGAGAATCGCCGCCACAGGCAATACTGCAGAAATCTCTATTTCAGATAGAAATGCAGATTCGTGGTCTGACACGACGCGATGGGTCATCTACTCACCGGATGGAACTCTTAGAACGTGGAGAAGCGGAGATAAAGGCTGGGCAATTGATACATCTGGCAATGTAGGTATAGGAACGACTAGTCCTGGAGCAAAATTACAAGTAAGAGCAAGCGGTAATAACAATCCAGCGAATAATGGATTGTATGTTTTCAATCCAGATAATGCAGGAGGCAATGATGACGCCATTATAACAGCTAGAGTAGGAGGAAGTAGTGCTGGAGATCCTTTTATCTCATTGGATATCTCTGGCGAATATGGCTGGACAGTTGGAGTAGATAATAGTGACGGAAATAAATTCAAGATTGACAGAGGATGGGCTGATGTTGGCGATAATACAGATTTTGTTATAGATACTTCTGGCAACGTCGGGATTGGAACAACGAGTCCGAGTGATAAATTACACGTATATGGAGACGATACTGCAATTAGGATTAGTGACAGAAATTCAGGGATAGATGGTAGAGGGAATGCTTATTTGAAGTTAGAAAGAGGGGGGGCTGGAATGGATCGCGCACTTGTTCAATATAATGATGGAACAACAAATAAATGGAATGTTGGCTTATTGTATAAATGCGGGACTGCTACTCCAAATTTTTATATAAGCCAACGCCCTTTTCTCAATGATTGTAGCAACACATATACTCCAGAGCTTACGATAACAACAGGAGGCAACGTCGGCATCGGCACTACAAACCCTGATGCAAAGTTGGATGTGGACGGTTCTATTAGAATTTCAAATCCAAATAAATTATATTTAGATAGTTCTAAAGGTTCTTATCTCTTTCAGCAAACAAACGGGGCATTGGAAATTCATGCAGACACTCTTCAAGGAAATGGAAATATTGTATTGACAGCAGATGATGGTCACGGCGTATATGTTGGCTATGGATCTAACAATTATGTGTCTATTGGGGAAAGTGGTAGTCCTAAGATGGTTGTTTTAGATAACGGCAACGTCGGCATCGCAGATCCCGCGCCTGACGCAAAGTTGGATATTTATAATGGTGGAACTGGAGCTTCTTTTAGAGTAGATGATGCCTATGATGGAGATTCAACTCCGTTTATAATTGATGCCGATGGCAACGTCGGTATTGGAACTGAAACTCCTGGTGCGAAGTTGGACGTTGCTGATGAAGTTAGAGCGACAATTTTCAAAGATAGAGATAATACAGGCTATTATATTAATCCTGCGTCTACTAGCAACATAAATGCAATGAATATGCATGGCACGTTAAATATGAACAACGCCAATATAAATGGAGTAGGCGCACTTCATATAGCTGATCCCGGGGACCAGGAAGGAATTATCTGGGACGGCTCTCAAGCTAAGATATTTGTTTCTCCCTTTGATGGAGGAAATAGTGATGGATATCTTCGCATAATAAATGATGCAGGAATTGTCTTAGAAGCTCCAGAAGATTCAGAAAGAATGTTTATAAATTCTGATGGCAACGTCGGCATTGGGACGACGAGTCCAGATAAAAAGTTAACAATATATAAAAGTGGTGCGGCATATCAAAACATAAAAGATGGAACTCATACAATCTTGATGGGGGTTGATTCTAACGGAGGTATTATTTCTGTAATGACTAATCATGATTTAATTTTAAGAGCAGGGGGTAATAGCGAAAAAGTAAGAATAAAAGCAAACGGCAACGTCGGAATCGGAACAACGAGTCCGGCTGAAGATTTGCATGTTTATCGAGGTGATACAGATGTGGCAAGGGTTTATGTTACAGGTTCTAATCAAGGAACAGGCATGGTTTATGTAGGGCAGTCAACAACTTATGGCGGAGGAATAGTTTACAATGGAGATGACAATCCAGACCTACCCTTTTCTTTGGATCAAGTTTCTTTATTTAGGAGAAATAATGGAGCAGATTATGAAGTGATGCATTGGCCTTATAATAGCAATACTGTTTACTTTGAGGGAGATATTGATACAAAGGGAGATATAAGATTAAGAGGGGCAGATATTCAGGATGCAGGAGGAACTTCTAGAATTTATATTGCAGACAATGGAAGGTTAGACTTGAAAGAGGATGGAGGTACTGTAGCTTTAAGCATTGACACTGCTGGTAAAGTTGGTATTGGAACTACAAATCCAAGTAGGCATTTGACTGTTCAAACTAATCAAGTTAGTGGAGCTTATGGTTTTGCTGTTCGTAATACTGAGACGGGAGGAGCCTCAATAACACTCGCTCCTAAAGCAAACGATAATAATTGGAATTCTTTTGTTGATTCAGGTGATGCAGTAATTATGTTTACTAATGGTACTCAAAATTATGGAAAGCTTGTTATAGTTCCTTGGAGCAATACTCTTGAGAGTGGTGGAATTTCTATAGATAGGGAAAGTCATGTTGGAATCGGGGTACATAATCCTGATGCTAAGTTGCACGTAGTAGGCCTTCCAGGTTCAAATATTCATTTCAAAATTTACAGTGGTGGTACAGCAAGTTCAGATAAGTTTATTTTTTTACAGCAGAATGGAAACATAGGAAGCGGAAGCTATTGGATCTATGCTGACGATGGACGATATGATGGAAGCCAGTTCGTAGTTAGAGGAGACGGCAACGTCGGCATCGGCACAACAAATCCAGGGAGTTACAAACTTTATGTTGCTGGAACAGCATACTCAACAGGGGGGTGGCAAGGCTCTGATATTAGATTCAAAAAGAATATCAAGCCAATAGGTTCTGCATTGGATAAAGTTATGAATATAACTCCAGTATCATTTAATTGGAAGATAGACGAATATCCTAATAAGGGATTTCCAAATGGAACACACTATGGAGTCATTGCCCAGGAAATCGAGAAAGTTATCCCAGAAGTTGTAAGGGAAGGGCCTAATGGAGAAAAGGCGGTTTCTTATACAGAACTTGTTCCAATTCTTATAGAGTCAGTGAAGGAACAACAGTTTCAGATAAAAAGCATGCAAAACGAAACAAGTGAAATTAGAAAAGAAATTGACAAACTACTTAATAGGTTGAAGGTGTTGGAGGATGAGAATGAATTTCTTAAAGAGGAGCTTTGCAAAAAAGATCTCTCTTACTCTTGGTGCAATAAAGCAGAAGTAACAGAAGAATTTTAAGTTGAATGAAGTAGTTTTTGTATTGGACAATGGATGTTCTCTGCTAGGCTATGTGGCGAAGTTGCGCATACTGCACTGTCACATGGTGGGTGAGATATGATTAAGGAGGGAAAGTCCTTTTCTAATAAATATGTAGAAAGATTATAGTGTGTGCTAAGCTAATGCAGCATAAAATCAAATTTGTGCTGGGTTAAGAGGCCGATTCAAAACGATTGCAAAACAAGTCCTTGTGAGTCGAGCATAACCTTTATTAATTGGAACATGTTTGTTAGTTAATGCAAGAGAGGGAGAATATTCTTAGGATTCTAAAAGAAGTTGAGAAAGCTCTTGGAGAAAATGATGCTTTGGCAATAAAAAATTTGAGCAATCAGACCATTAATACTGCATCACTAACGCAAGATCCAGATAATATTGCAGTGGCTGTGATAGTGTACGCTATTGGAAAAATTTTCGAAAAAAAAGTTGCTTTGCATGAAGAGGAGAACTTTAAAAAAGTAGTGGCTCCGAATATAAAAAATCTAATAGTTTTGTTAGAGAAAAACGACCTTTTGAAGTTTAGGAAAGTTCTTAAGAGGCTAAGGACGCAGCTTCAAGAGGGTTCCGGCAAATTAAAAGAGTACATTGAGTTCGTTTTTAGGAAGGCAAAAATAAACAAAGCTTCGCGAATCTACGAGCACGGAATCTCAATGGAGCAGACCGCGAGATTGCTTGGAATTTCACTTTATGAGTTGGCTCTTTATGCAGGAGGGATCGAGGAGAAGAATTTGCCCAAACCCAAAGGCAGCGATGTGAGAAGAAGAATTAAACTTGCAATGGAAATTTTCAAATGAAAGCAATAATTTTCGACTCTGGAACAATAATAAGTTTTTCTATGAATGGATTATTTAACGAGCTGAGAGGATTAAGGAAGTTGTTTAATGGAAAATTTTTGATTACCCCCCAAGTAAAAGAGGAGATAGTGGATGTTCCTTTAAAAATAAAGAAATTCGAGCTTGAGGCACTAATGTCAAAAAAGTTAATTGATGAAGGAGTTTTGGAACTTCCTCGTTCTGTTGGTGTGCAAAATCCAGAACTTGCGAGGAGAACTAACGAGCTTATCGGAATTGCTGACAAGCTTTTTTCTTCAAAGGGACGCTATATAAAATTAATAGGGCCCGGAGAGGCTTCGTGTCTTGCTTTGAGCAAAATCTTAACTGATAAAGGGATAAAAAATATAGTTGCTATTGATGAGAGAACAATGAGGACTCTTGTGGAAGCTCCGCAGAATCTTCAGAAATTATTGGAAAGAAAACTTCATGTTCCTATAAAAATAAATTCAAGAAATTATGAAGCATTTAAAGGGTTCAAGATTATACGTTCTACCGAACTCATTTATGTTGCGTATAAAAAAGGAATTATAAATTTGAAAGGTCCGAGAGTTTTGGATGCTTTGCTTTATGCGATGAAGTCCAAAGGATGCGCGATTTCGAAAGAGGAAATAGAAGAGATAAAGAAAATGGACTTGAAAACTTCATTCAAATAATCGATTCGGTTTTCTATGTTATTTTAGATGATGTTCAATTTTAATTTTGAGAAGTTTTCAAATCATAAAAGTTAAAAACGAGATGATTTATTATTTATTAACTGGGTGCGTAGTTAAATGGTATAACAGGCGGCTCCAGCCCGCCAGTCGGGGGTTCGATTCCCTCCGCGCCCATCGATATGCTGCCACGCAGGGTGGAGATTTTTGTGAGTTCACGTGTAATAGCCTACACAATACTCAAAACCATTCAAAAACAAATTATATAAACTCTTTTTTCTAATTAAAACTATGTTCAAAGAAATCCTCGCTGACAACGAGAAGCTTGTCAAGAAATTTGGAGCCAAGAGAATTTCTTCCTTGAAGCATTTGCCAGATTTCTACACCTTTACAAAGGGATTAATTTATTCCCATAGGGATTTCGATAAGTTTTTTAAGGCATTGGAAAGGGGAGAAAAATGTGCCATTGTTTCTGGTTTTAATGCGTCTGGAACAATCCATCTTGGCCATAAAGCAGTATTTGATACAAACCTATACTTTCAGAGAGAGTTTGATATTCCGGTTTTTATACCAATTTCCGACGATGAGAGTTATGTTGCTGGAAAGATTAAAACTCAGGAAGAGGCTTTGGAAAACTCTCTCCAGCTCGTAAAAGAGCTTATCGCCTATGGATTCAATCCGAATAGGACTTACTTTATAATAGATCAAATTTACACAAACATCTATAACCTTGCTATAAAGCTTTCGAAGAAGATAACCCTTTCGGAGGTAAAGGCAACTTATGGGTATAAGAATGAAGATAATCCTGGGCTTTATTTTTATCCCGCGGTTCAATCGGCACATATTTTGCTTCCTCAGGAGCTTGGGATAAAGCATGTTCTTGTTCCTATTGGTCCAGACGAGGATAGTCATCTTCGGATTTGTAGGGATGTGGCAGCAAGATTCGGATACGAAAAACCCTCAGTGATTCATTTGGAGTTCATGCCGGGGATAGATGGGGAGAAAATGTCAAAATCAAAGAATAATGCGATCTTCTTTAGTGAGGACTCTCAATCAATTTTGAAAAAGATTAGGAGAGCTTTGAGTGGAGGAAAGAAGGGTATCGAGGAACATCGAAAGCGTGGAGGAGATCCAGAGAAAGATATAGCTTGCCAATATTTAGCAAAGTTTTTTTTAACTAAAGAAGAGGGTGAAAAGCTTTTCAAGGAGTATAGGGCAGGAAGGTTACTAAGTAAAGAAGTAAAAGATAGGCTCGCTCGCGAGCTTTTAAAATTCATCGGTGAGTTTCAGGCAAGACTTAAGAAAGTTAGCGACGAGGATGTTAGCAGTGCTATTCTTAGAAATGAAGGGGAGCTTCCTATGTTTTGATTGAATGGGTGAATTTAGCGAAAAGCTTATAAACTCATATGAAAATCTTCTCATATGAAAAATTCAACATATCATTTTTTCTTTGGTAGTTTGTCCAATTCTTTTAGGGTGAATATCCTCCTAGTTCTAAAAGATGGGGAGAAGAGTGTCAAAGAGTTGAGCAAGAAGCTGAAAACTGAGCAGAGTAAGGTTTCTCATGCTTTGGCTGTGTTAAAGAAGTGCAATCTTGTTAAATCGAGGCGAAAAGGGAAGAACGTGCTATACTCCCTTAATAAGAAGACTGTTATCCCGCTTCTAAATTTAATTGACAAGCATGCTAAACTTTTTTGCAAAGGGTGCTGTGCCTTTTGTGGGAGGTGTGCATGAGAAAAATCTATTTTGATAATGCTGCTTCGACGAGGGTTGATGAAAGAGTTATTAGAGCAATGGAGCCTTATTTTGGTTCTAAGTATGGAAATGCTTCGTCCATTCACGGATTTGGAAGGGAGGCGAAAGAGGCAATTGAGAACGCAAGGAAAATAATTGCCAAAAGAATAGGGGCAAGAGCAAGGGAGATAATCTTTACTTCCGGCGGAACCGAAGGGAATAATTTTGTACTTAAAGGTTTGTTTTTCTCAAATTATCCGAGGAAGAATCACATTATAACTTCGAAAATAGAGCACGACTGTATCCTAAATGCATGCAAATGGCTTGAGAGTTTGGGGGCTAGGGTAACTTATCTCGATGTAGATAAGGAAGGATTCATAGATCTCGAGCAGCTTGAGAAAGCTATTAACGAACGAACTTTCCTTGTTTCAATAATGCAGGCGAATAATGAGGTTGGAACAATTCAAAATTTAAAGGCAATTGGTGAGATTTGTAAGAAAAGAGGGGTGCTATTTCACACTGACGCTTGTCAGAGCTTCACTAAAGTTCCGCTCGATGTGAATAAGATGAATTTAGATTTAGTTACATTAAATTCCCACAAGATTCATGGACCAAAAGGAGTTGGGGCAGTTTACATCCGCGAGGGAATTAAAATAACTCCTTTATTGCATGGAGGAGGACATGAAAAAGGATTAAGAAGCGGAACTGAAAATGTTTCGGGAATTGTGGGGTTTGGAAAAGCTGTGGAAATAAGTTCGCGAAAAGATGTCGAGAAAATGGAAAAGCTTAGGGACATCCTAATTGAGGGAATTTTGAAAATACCTAATGTGAAATTGAATGGTCCGAAGGGAGAAAAAAGACTTTGCAATAATGTGAATGTCTGTTTTAATGATATAGAAGGAGAGTCAATTGGAGGTTATCTTGAGAGTAAGGGAATCTTTGTTTCAACAGGGTCGGCATGTGCATCACATACTCTTGCTTCAAGCCATGTTTTAAGAGCAATGGGATTAAGCCCCCAACAAATCAATAGTTCGATAAGAATAAGCATAAGTAGATATACCTCTGAAGAGGAAGTAAGATACTTTTTGAAAGTTCTTCCTAAGATTGTAAAAAAGCTAAGGAGATTCAGTGCTTTAAGATGAATCAAGGATATTCGAAGAAAGTTTTGGAATATTTTTTGAATCCAAAAAATTTGGGTGAGGTTAAAAATCCAGATGGAGTTGGAAGGGCAGGGAATCCTGTTTGCGGGGATGTAATGGAAGTTCAAATTAAAGTTCGTGAAGGCAAAATCTCTGATATAAAGTTCAAGACGTTTGGATGCGCGGCTGCTATTGCCAGCTCAAATGTTTTGGCTGAAATTGTGAAAAATAAGCCCTTAGAAAATGCAAGAGAGGCAACTTACAAAGAAGTTTTGAAAGAATTAGGAGATTTGCCACCCCTTAAGCATCACTGTGCTATCCTTGCTGTTCAATGCTTAAAAAAAGCTATTGAGGATTACGAGGAAAAGTTACAGAGAAATAATTGAGGGTTTGTATGGGCCGCTTCTTTTAGAAGTCGCTTCTTTTTCGGCTTTTTTATTTTCTTTTTATTCTTTTTCTACTGTTTGCTTTGGGTTTTTCACTGCTTTTGATTGTTTCCTTTGAAGGTTTCGAGATTTTAGAAAACAAAAAGATGTATAAGATTGGTAGGATTCCTACGGTATTAAAGATAGCGATAATGATAAACCAAACGACATGCGAGTTTCTTGCAGCTTTCCAGAGCGCGAGCATTTTCCATACGAACGTCCAAATGAATAGAACTACCAACAGAAATGGTGGAATTCCTAACTGTTCTCCTATTATTGCAAAATATCCTTCCATTCTTTCTATTAGACGAAAGCCGAATTTAAAAACTTAGTGGTTATATCCCATTGCGATTCTTTTGGAGCTTGTAATTATCTTTCGATGGTTCTAAAATTTTATATATCTCTTCTGTATTTTTTGGAAGGAATACAAGGAGTTGTAAATTAAAAAGAAAAAAATACAATATATTGTATATCGAATGAAATGTCCATATTGCAAAGGAAATACGAAAGTTACTGATAAGAGAGATTCTCCGAAAGGAGTAAGAAGAAGGAGAGAGTGCTTGAAATGCAAAAAAAGGTTTACGACATATGAGCGCATTGAGCGAGAAAAACTCTATGTGATAAAAAAGGATGGAAGAAGAGAGGAGTTCAATAGGGAGAAACTCGAGGCAGGAATTGAGAAAGCGTTTGAAAAACGTCCGATTGAAAAAGGGAAGATAGATAAGATGGTTAGTGAGATTGAAGAACAATTGAGAAGAAAAGGAAAGAAAGAAATAAAAAGCTCAACAATTGGAGAGCTTGTTATGAGGAAAATAAAAAAATTGGATTATGTAGCTTATATTCGGTTCGCATCAGTTTATAGAGAGTTTAGAGACATAGGAGATTTTAAAAAAGAAATTATGCTGTTAAAATAGCACCGAGTTTCGCTGTTAAATGTCCTCACTAAAATGGCAAGGGGAAATCTGAAGGAAAGGAGAAAGCAGGGATTAGGATTTGAGCCATATTTTACCAAAGGTCTTGAGGGAAGCGTGTATGATTTGTTTGAGTGGAAGGTGAAGGATGAGGAAATTGCTGGCGAAGATGGAAGGATTTTGTTTGTGCAAAAAAACGTTGAATTTCCAGCGCACTGGGATGACCTAGCCAGAAAGATTGTTGCTTCTAAATATTTTTATGGGGAAAATGGGACAGCTGAAAGAGAGCACTCTGCAAGGCAACTCGTGGAAAGAGTTTGTTCTACCTTTGCTGAGTGGGGCCTGAAGCAAAAATATTTTGGGTCGAAGAAAGAGGCAGAGCAGTTTAAGAATGAACTTGCTTACCTTGTTTTAGACCAACGGATGGCATTTAATTCTCCTGTTTGGTTTAATGTTGGAGTTCATCGGATTGCTGGCGAGGGAGATGGGCAAAAAAGAGACCATTATATAATAAATGAAAAAGGAAAAGCAGTTAAGATTCCTCGTGGAAAAGATAGATACTATCCACAAACTTCTGCGTGCTTTATCCAGGATGTGAAAGACACTATGGAAAGCATTATGGATTTGGCAAAAAAAGAAGCTATGCTATTTAAGTATGGATCTGGAACAGGAACAAATCTTTCGACACTTAGGTCTTCAAGAGAAAAGTTAAGCGGAGGGGGAAAACCATCAGGTCCCCTTGCATATTGGAAGTTTTATGATAAGGTAGCAGAGATTGTTAAATCTGGAGGAAAGACGAGGCGTGCTGCAAAAATGGATATTCTAAACATAGACCATCCAGATATTCTTGAATTTATAGAATCAAAGGTAAGAGAGGAAGAAAAAATGAAAATTCTTATTTCCAACGGAATTTCTAAGGAGGAAGCACAAGCAAGTGTGAATTATCAGAATACAAATATTGCTGTAAGAGTTACTGACGAGTTCATGAATGCTGTTGAGAAAGATGAGGAGTGGAAAACTGTTCCTATTCATAATCACGAGCTTGCAGACCAGATGCCAAAATACAAAGCGAGATTCTTGCTGAGAAAAATTGCAGAGAGCTTGCACGCGTGCGGAGATCCAGGCGTACAATACGATACGACGATAAATAAGTGGCACACTTGCCCGAACTCTGGTAGAATAAATGCTTCTAATCCTTGTTCAGAATATATGTTTTTAGATAATAGTTCATGTAATTTAGCTTCTCTTAATTTAATGAAATTCTTGAGAGAAGATGGGACATTTGATATTGAGGGATATAAAAGTGCTATCAAGACAACAGTAATTGCGCAAGATCTTGAGATTGATAATTCGAGTTATCCTACGAAAGAGATTGCTGAGAACTCCCACAAGTTTAGGCCTCTTGGAACAGGATATGCAAATTTGGGAGCTCTTGTTATGTCTTTAGGATTGCCATATGATTCCGAGGAGGCAAGGGCTGTAGCAGCGTCGGTAACTGCTTTGCTGACAGGAACAGTTTATGAAACATCTGCCGAAATGGCCAAAAAGCTAGGTCCTTTTAAGGAGTTTGAGAAAAATCGAGAGCCCATGCTTGGAGTAATAAAAAAGCACAAAGAAGCTTTAAAAAACATAGATAGAACAAAAATTCCGAAAAACTTGGAAGGAATTTTAGAAGAGGCAGAAAGGACTTGGGAAAGGGTTCTCACAAAAGGAAGCAGGTATGGATTTAGAAATGCGCAGGCAACAGTTTTAGCTCCGACTGGAACAATTGGAAGAATGATGGGATGCGATACTCTTGGAATAGAACCTGAATTTGCTTTGTCTCATGTTAAATTTCTTTCTGATGGAGGGGTTATTGGGATAGTTAATAAAAATGTTGACCCTGTATTAAAGAAGTTGGGGTATAGTGTGGAAGAGAGAAAAGAGATTCTCAATTATGTGAAAGAAAAGAAAACAATGGAAGGAGCTCCGCATATAAAGGAGGAGCATCTTCCGATATTCGACTGCGCGAACAAACCTGAATGGGCTAAAAGAGCAATCTCCCCACAGGGTCACTTAAAGATGATGGCCGCGGTCCAGCCATTTATTTCTGGAGCAATATCAAAAACAGTTAATCTTCCCAAAGAAACAAGTGTCAAAGATATAGAAAAGGTAATTATTGATTCTTGGAAAATGGGTTTGAAATCTGTGACTCTTTATAGGGATGGAAGTAAGGCAATGCAGGTTTTGACTCTTTCCAATGGAAAAAATCTTGAAGGAAAAGTAAGAAACGAGAGAGTTAAACTTCCAATTACTGCAGAGGCATTAAGGCATAAATTTAACATTTCTGGTCATGAGGGATATTTGCACATAGGTCTTTTCGAAGATGGTTTGCCTGGGGAGTTGTTTATAACCATGAGTAAGGAGGGAAGTACTGTTAGAGGTCTTATGGACACAATAGGTATCTTAACTTCGCTTGCGCTGCAGTATGGAGTTCCTTTAAAATCTTTAGCAGAAAAAATTCGAAACAACAAATTTGAACCTTCTGGAATTGTTTTTGAGGGTCATCCAGAAATTAAGACAGCAACATCCATTCCAGATTACATCTTTGCCTTTTTGCAAAAGGTTGCTGAAGAGGGAGGGAATGGCAAGAGGAAGAAAAAGGGTGAAGGAAATCCTGGAAGTGGGAGAAAAGATAAAGGCCCTTCTAAAGCAAACGAGAGTGCAATCGAAAATTCGATGACAGAGGAGTTGGGAGGATTTTGTCCACGCTGCGGAACTCAGATGATTAAGAAGGGAAATTGTAACGAGATTTGTCCAACTTGCGGATTTGTGGATCAAAAAGGATGTGGGCAGTAATGCGAGCTAGCAATTTTGTTGAATCCTGTTTAACGTGCTAACATACTGGAATCTATTTGATAAGGTTTATAAACGAGGTTTTTGTAAGAATCTCATGGGAGGAAAAGTAGTTGAGCTGGATAACTCTGAAGAGTTTAGAGAGTTTGTTTCTAATGGTGTGGCAGTTGTAGACTTTTTTGCAGAATGGTGCATGCCGTGTTTAATGATGGCTCCAGTAGTCGAGGAAACTGCCGAAAAATTCGGAGACAAAATAAAATTTGGAAAGATAAATATTGATGAGAATTCTGAGATTGCAAGAGAATATGAAGTAACTTCTATACCAAATTTTGTTGTTTTTAAGGACGGAAAACCTGTTGGACAATTTATTGGGGCTATGAGTGCAGAAGAATTTCAAGAGAAAATTAAAAAAGTTTTATAAATCAACTCTTTCTTTTAGATGTGTGCTACGTGTGGCGAGAGTGCACTTGGGCGTGGCTCCGTAGCTCAGCTTGGTAGAGCACTAGGCTTTTAACCTAGGTGTCCTGGGTTCAAATCCCAGCGGGGCCATTTTTAAACATCTTCTTTTGAAG
>JAFCDW010000041.1 GCA_017609475.1 Candidatus Pacearchaeota archaeon | reverse complement strand
CATTAAATTCTTCTGCACTAAATAGCAAATCTAGTTGTGTCGTTCGATTAGAGTTTTCAGCACCTTTGCGAGCTTCATTTGAGACAAGTGTTAATTTGAGCGAGGTTTTGTCAAATGAGAACTCGGAGGAAAGAACATTAGTAATTAATGGGTCTAGTTTTGGAGGGTTTGTGAATGAGAGTAATGAGGAGGAAGAGAATTTTACTTTTTCCTCTGAAGTAAACTCTACCTCCTCTGAAGAAAATTTAGGCATCGATCCAAGTATTGCTGGCTGGGAGAAAGAGGAACCTAGTTCTTCGGAAAATGGTGCAGAAAAAGAGAGGACTTCTTCTAAAAGCACAAAAACTTTTGCTCGCAGCAGTTCTTCTGCTTGGGAATTTATATTTAATGGTAAGAGAGGAATGCTGGGAAAAAGCGAACCTTTTCTTAATTTCTTTTTTCAGAGATTTTTAGATTATTTCTTTCCTTATAAAAAGGTTTTAGATGTGCTTTGGAACTCTCTTTAGTTTTTTTTAGCTTTTTAGGCCAATCTTTTTTGAACTTCTTTCTTTTTTGCTAGAGATTTTTTAGAAATCTCTCTTTCTACAAATTCTAGAGATCTTTGCATCTTTTTTTCTTTTGCCCTCGAGATATAATAGAAAGCTTCATCGCGAGTTTTGTTCGTCATAAGAATAATTAGTTTTCCTTTTTGCAGTCTTGCGGTTCTTCCTCTCCGCTGGATTGCACGTATTGCAGAAGGAATTGGTTCGTAAAAAATTACTAGGTTAACTTCGGGAATATCGAGCCCTTCTTCCCCAATTGATGTTGCGCACAGGGTGTTTATCCTTCCCGAGGCGAATTCTTCGAGAATTTTTTTCTGCTCTTTTTGGTTTAGCCCGAGCCCTTCTTTTTTTAATTGTCCGACAAAGACCTTTGATGAAATCCCTTCTATTTCATTGAGTTTTTCAGAGATTTTTGCTGCAGTATTTCTAAACTGTGAGAAGACAATGGTTTTCAACTTGTTGTTCTCGCTTATTTCCTTTTGGAGAATTTCTGTTAGTTTTTTTAGTTTCGGATGTTCGATTTTTTTTGCTAGAAGTTCAGTAGACTTTATATATGCGAAGTTGAACTCTGGCTTAGCGACGAGTCTTACAACCCCTTTACTTTGCTTTTGTGCTGCGCTTTTGAACAGGGTTTTTAGATATTTATTGAATCCTTCGAGGGTCTGAGTTTCCAGAAGTTCGAGGGCGTGCTGGAGTTTTATTGCTTGAGCACAGGCGCTTGCAGCGTGCAAATGGTTGTAATTTCTAATTCCATAAGAGAGCGAGTTAGCTAATTTTTTCTGCAGTTGGATTAGATTGGTTTTCGAAGCTGGCCCAAAGAGGAGGCCCCTTTTTCTTAGTTCATCTGTATATTTCGTTAGTAAAGAGGAAATTGCTTGTCTTATTTCTTCGAATTCTGGGGGAAAGGGGATTTTTATTTTTTCGAATTCAAGTTCTTGTAAGTATTCTTTAACTTCTGGGCTGTCACGCGTTTTAACTTCTACTTTTTGTATTGAGAGGTTCTTACATATGGAAATAATTTTGCTCTTTTCTGTTCCTGGAGAGGCAGTTAATCCGAGAATTCTTGGATGGTTTGCTTGTTCAAGGTATTTTTTAGCTATAAATGTATAGGAATAGTTTTTCACACATCTGTGAGCTTCATCTTCTATTAGGAGGCAGACCTCTTTTAGGGTGTAGAGATTGTTTTTTAAGTCGTTCGCAACGCACTGGGGGGTTGAAAATATTATGTCTGCAGTTTCCCAAAGTTTCTTTCTTTTTTGGGAAGGAATTTTTCCTGTGAATACTTGCATATCTGCGAAGAGGGCAGGGAGATGCTTTTTGAAATAGTTGAAGTGCTGTTCTACGAGGGGTTTTGTTGGAGCCAAGAAGAGGGCTTTTTCTCCAGGATATTTTTTCATTCTTTCAATAGTTAGCATGAGGGCGATTAATGTTTTTCCGAGTCCGGTCGGGAGTACGACTATGCAGTTGTTGTCGATGCAGTTTTCAAATATTTGTTGCTGGTATTTTCTTGGTTTGATGCCTTTTAGAAATTCCATTTTAAATATTTCCCCTTCGATTAGGTTTCGATTTTCTTCTCTTTAATTTTAGTCTCTTTTTGTTTCTCTTATCTACTAAAGGGCAATTAAGGAGATTAATCCAATGAGGGTTAGAGATAGTAAAAATGCCCATATGAGGAAATTTCCAAGGAAAATTTTATTTCCGTCGAGATTTGATATTGGAATTAGATTAAAGAGAGAGTAGTATAAATTAAGTTTTGCAAAGATTGGGAAATTAAGGAGAAGCCCGACAAAGGCAAGCAGGATGTTTGCTAAGATTCCTGCTCCGGCAATTAGGGCAGTGTGCTTTTCAGTCATTTCAGAGAAAGAACGGAACCCGTGTCTTTTTGCTACCCTTCTTAATTTCGCTTTGGTATCAAAGACCAGGCAGGCGAACCAAGTTAGAGCTCCTTGTGTTAATACTAATAAAATAAAAGGGAGAACTATTCCGAGGGGAACTGGACTTTTGAAGTAGTCGTGAGGTCTAAACCAATACCTTTTTACTTCCCATAGCTTTATTTTTATTTTTGCATCGAAGTGGGAACTGGAAATTTTTTTGGCAAGGATGTTTCCAAAAATTACGACGAGAATCATTGGGAGCAAGATGAAAAATTCTTTTTCTCCTCTAACTAATCCGAAGGTGAGAGAAAGGGTTAGCCAGGCAAGAATTATGTGGATTGCCTCTTTTCTATTTAGCATCTTTAATTAATGGATTTTATTTTTTATAAATGTTGCCAAAAATATGCTCTGGACAATGGAAAATTATTTAAATTCATCTTGATAGTCTTGTATATGAGAATTAAGAAAGTTTC
>JAFCDW010000040.1 GCA_017609475.1 Candidatus Pacearchaeota archaeon | reverse complement strand
TTAAAATAGTTATAAAATTCTTCTGTAAGTTCGAGTTCCCATGTATGCCCCATTTTTTTTCTTTTAACTAGATTTAATTCAACAAATTTTTTAATATGGTCGTAAGCTTTGTTTCCCCTAATTTTAACTACGATAGATTGCTTTATTGGTTGTTTGTAAGCTATAATTGCTAAAGTTTCTTGCTCTGCCTTTGAGAATTCAGAAGACCCGCCAGCGTATTTATGGGCAATCCAAGAATACTCTGGGCAAACGTCCATTTTCCAAAGGCCGTTCTTTTCGATTAAAACAATTGCAGAATCGCGGCCATTGTATTTTCTTTTTAGAGATTCTATCAATTCGCTGATTGTAGCAGGGTCGAGATTAGACAAAGCGATTAGTTCGGACATAGAAAGATATTTTCCAGAGACGAAGAAAATTGCTTCGAGTAACTTGAGGTTTTTCTTTTTTTGAGGTTCTGTGCTAGAGGTTGTTTGATTCTCCATAGTGCTAAAAGGAGAGTGCCTTTTAAAGGATTTTTCATTCATTGAATGTCCAGATTTTGTTTCCAACAAAGTTTACTAAAAAAGCTATTCCTATTGCTAAGACTTGGGAAATGAGGTAATAGATCTTTAAAAATTCTGTGAATAAATAGAGAAAAAACAAGTTCACGCCAAGGGCGCAAAGACTAATTATACTGAATTTGAGGTATTTCTCTCCTATTTTTAATTTCATACTTTCTTTAAAAGTCCAAATCTTATTTAAAACAAAATTGCTTGTCATGGCTACGAGAAAGGAAAATACTGCAGAAATTAAATAATAAATTCCTAGTCTCTCTGTGAGAAGATATAGAGTTGCAAGATTAATTATGGTCCCGCTAATTCCAACAATTCCAAATTTAATGAATTCTCTAACGACCTTCTTTTTATATGGAAGGTATCCTAGCAAGTTTTGGAGATAGAAGAAGATTTCTTTGATTCCTGCTTTGCTCTTTCCGTGGGTGCGATTAACAAAAGTTATTGGAATTTCTTTAATAGCCCTATACTTTCCCTTAACAAGGATTTCCAATAAGATTTTGAATCCTTTGGAATTAAGATTGACTTTCTCTATGACTTCCTTCTTAAGCATAAAAAAGCCTGTCATGGGATCCTTGACGTTTGTGTAAATTCTAGCCAAGAGCGTGGCAACTTTTGACATAAGTTTTCTTTTCAGGCTCCACCCCTTAATTTTCCCTCCTTGAGCATATCTGCTTCCAATAACAATATCTGCATCACCATTTTTAATTATAGAATACATCTCATGAATTTTTTCTGGAGGGTGGCTCAAATCAGCATCCATCACTCCTAAAAATCTGCCTTTTGCAATTTTCCAACCTTCTAGAACTGCTGAGGAAAGTCCGAGTTTTTCGCTTCTGTGGATTACTTTAAGATTTTTTTGCTTCTTCTTTATTTTTTCCAAGATTTTTCCAGTTCCGTCGGGAGAGTTATCATCAACTACTATTATTTCTCCTTTAATCTTATTTTTTGTAAATTCTTCTTGGATCTTTTTAATGAGTTGTTGAATATTTTCCTTTTCATTATATGTAGGAATAACTAAACTTAATTCCATTATTTTGAAAATAGACTTGCTTGTTTATAAGATTAACTTGAGTGGCGCTTTTAATGAGTTTTGAGTTTAAAAACAATCTACTAGATTTTTTATTTATTGTTAGTAACGCGGAGTTCCTAATGAAAAAGAGTTTTATTCTTTGGATTCGACTGCTAAAACTGCTAGAAATGCCAACCGAGGTTTTTTGCTGTCCAACGAGGTTTCTTTGCTTGTATGGTTTCTCTGTTTTCGACACCAACTTGTGCCTACTTACTTGCATTTTACTTTGAATCTCCCAAAACTTGGTTTGTTTTTGAGGCTGAATTTTATAGGCGGCTTTGACTTCCTTAGCTACTAATGTATTTGTAATGTACAAAGATAACTCTCTTTTGATACTTATTGCTGGCTGAAAGAAGGTCGTGCGTACTGAATAGGTTTATAAATTTATTCTCCCAATGACTGGCATGGAGGAAAAAGTTACATTTCAGAATTCAAAAGGAACAAAATTAGTTGGTGTGCTTCATCTGCCAAATGAAAAAGCAAATTCAGCAGTTATTATTTCTCATGGTTTTGCCGCAAATAAGGACAGAAATCGTCTTATAAAATTGGCAGAACTTTTATCTAAAAAGGGTTTTGTTGCGTTGAGGTTTGACTTTGGAGGGTGCGGTGGGAGTGAGGAGAGAGAAATTAATTTAAAGGGCCAACTCGACGACTTGAAATCGGCAATAGATTACATGCGAAAAAGAGGATATTCCAAACTAGGGTTGTTGGGCGAAAGCTTGGGTGGATTAATTTCTATTCTGGCTTGTAGTGGTGCGAAGACACTCGTTCTTTGGGCGCCCCTTACAAAACCGACAGACATACCAATTATTCAAAAAGAGCTGAGAGACGAGCTAAGCAGAAAAGACGTGCTAAATTACAAAAAAGACGGAAGAGAGTTTAAAATTCCGAAAGAATTCCTCGACGAATTGCTGGCAATAGACCAACAAAAAGTTCTATCCAGAGTTCAATCTCCTGTTCTTGTAATTCACGGAACCTTGGATGAGACAATCCCGCTTGAGCACTCAAAAGAGGCAATGCAATTTCTTCCAGAAGAATCAGTGTTGAAAATTATCGAAGGAGCGAATCACACTTTTGATGGAAAGCTAAGTGAAGCAATTTCGGAATCGATCAGTTGGTTTGAGAAATACTTGAGATAGTTAAATAGTTCATTAGGGAATTCGCGCTTCACTCGAGTTTTGACTCTGGCTGAGTTTCCAGTCCATCTTAATAGCGCTTGAGGTAATTACTTTAATATTCGAGAAAACGTTTCCAAGCCAAGAAAGATAAATCTCGCCAGCCTCAATAATTCCTCGAACAGAGGTCAAATCAACCTTTCTTCCAGAAAAAACGAAAGAAAAACTAAAGTA
>JAFCDW010000007.1:494-16183 GCA_017609475.1 Candidatus Pacearchaeota archaeon | reverse complement strand
CAAAACAAACAAAAAAACATTAATGAGTATGATTATTAGAGTCAGATTCCACTGAAACAGAGAAGCCCTTTTCATTTTTTACCCCGCTTTCTCGAAGACTTTTTCTTCCCACTAGAAAAGCCTTTTCTCGCAGAGCGCTGTTTAGAAGATCTGGCCTTCCTACTTTTTCCAACCGAAGGCCCTCCTACAATCTTCTTCCTCTTAGTCTTAGCCTTATCCTTCTTACTCCTAGAAGAAACTCCCTTCGAAGACTTTTTCGATTTTCCACTAACTTTCAACCGGGACTTTTTTGCCGAAATCCTCGTTGAAGAAGCCCTCTTAGACTTGGTCTTCCTAGCTTTCATTGTGACCTCCTTTTTCGAACCCCTAATCTTCTTTGCTTTTTCCCTCAAAATTTTTTTCTTCATCTTATCTCTAACAGATTCCATTTCTGCCTCAATAGTTTCAAGCTTTTTTCTCAACCTTTCCTCCTCTTTTTTCAATTCCTTAAGTACAGGCTCATTATCCTTTAAAGAATAAACCTCTCCACACTCTTTACAAACAAAATTATTCAAGAGAGCATTCTCCTCTGTTAACTCTATATGACATCTTTCGCAAAAATAAAACCTCTTCGTCTCCCTACTTTTAATTTGATTTCGAATTTCATTTAATCTCTTTGAAATATGCTCTCTAAAAAACTCGAGACATTTCAAAGGTTCTAATTTCCAAGAATAAGTATACCATCCCTTTCTTCTATCTTTTTTTCTCGTCGAAGAAACAAGGCCGCGATCCGCAAGAGAGTAAAGTAGATGCCTCGTCTGATTAATCGTCAAATTTAACTTTTTCGCAATAGAAAATTCATTTAAGAATTTATCCTTGCAAAGCAATCTCTCCAAATCCTCCGCAACTCTCCCAACAACCAACTCAATTGCCTCTTTAACGAGATTTTCGTGCATCCAAAAACTAAAAGGGAATTAAATAAATACCTTTCGGTTTCTTTCAAACATTTCATTGATTAGAAGGATTTTTAAACTCAATTATCTTTATTAAAAAATAAAAAGAGGTTAAAATGGGCTTATTCAAAAAAAAGGGAAAACCAAAAAAAAGCTCTTCACAAATAGGACCTTCTTTTCCAGAATTGCCAAAACCTCCTCAGTTACCAGCACTAAGTAACCCTCCTTCAACACAAAGCCCTCCGTCTTTACTCCCAAGATATCCTCCAAATTCAATAGGAGAAAAGCTTTCTCAACATAGAATAAAAGATGCGGTAGCAGGAAAAGAGGAAGAGAGTAACCCTTTTAACGAAGCTTTCCCAGCACCTGAAACACAGCAAAAACAAACAAAAGGAGAGCAAAAAGAAGTGGTCGGAGTCGAAACGCCAAGAAGAACCATAGAAATTAACGAAGAGCAAAGCACAGAAACTCTAAACCTGCAAGAAAAAGAACCCCTATTCGTAAGAATAGACAAGTTTGAAGAAGCCTTAACACTCTTCAAAAAAGTTGAAAAGCAAATTACAGAAATAGAAGATGCTTTGGAACAAATAAAGAGAGTCCGAGAAAGAGAGGATGAAGAAATCTCTCTTTGGGAAAAAGATCTGCAAAAGGTAAAAGAAGAAATCGAAAAAATAGACCAAAAAGTTTTCTCCAAGATAGAATGAAAAAACAAGAAGAATTTGTCTATGTAAAATTTGGCCCAGAAGAGGCAAACTCCTTCAAAAAGCGAATACTCCAAACAGAGATAAATGCTCTAAGAACATTACAAAAGGTAAAAAACTATCATGAGTTAAGAAACATTGAACTTGGCTTGAAAGAAAAATTGCAAAAACTTCTCAAAGAGACAAGATCAAACATAGCCCAACTTAAAAAAATTTTACCCCCCATAAAAATACCTTCTACCAGAAAAAAACGCGAAACTTCTGAGGAAAAAGATAAGAGCTTGGCAACAAAACAAGAAGAAGTTCCAATAGGAGACAATATAGAAGCCCAGCTAAGAGAAATACAAGAAAAACTAAGAAAAATAAGCGAATAGCAAGGAATTTAAAAGCTCTCTTCTTTCAAAAAACCATGATAACGAGAAAACAACTTATAGAAGAATATCTAGGGTTTTTTAAAGAAAAAGAGCATGCAATTATCCCACCCTCTCCCCTAATTCCAGAGCATGATCCAACAGTCTTATTTACTACAGCAGGAATGCATCCCTTAGTTCCATTTCTCCTTGGGCAACCGCATCCAGAAGGAAAAAGACTCGCAGATGTTCAAATTTGCTTAAGGACTGACGACATGAATGAAGTGGGAGACGCTTACCACCACACCTTCTTCGAAATGCTCGGAAATTGGAGCCTCGGAGACTACTGGAAAAAAGAAGCAATAAGTTGGAGCTTTGAGTTTTTAACTAAAAGGCTGAGAATTCCTGTTGAAAAGCTAGCGATAAGTTGCTTTGGAGGAGAAGGGAAAGTTCCAAAAGATGAAGAAGCTGCAAAAGTGTGGATGAGCCTTGGAATACCACGCGAGAGAATTGCTTTCTTAGGAAAAAAAGAGAATTGGTGGGGCCCTGCAGGAAAAACAGGACCTTGCGGCCCAGACACAGAAATGTTTGTCTGGATAGGTAAAGAAAAGGCTCCAAAAGAATTTGATCCAAAAGATAAAAAATGGGTCGAAATTTGGAACGACGTTTTCATGCAATATAATATGAAAGAGAATGGGGAACTCGAAGAGCTAAAGCAAAAAAATGTAGATACTGGAATGGGAGTTGAAAGAGTACTAGCAATTCTAAACAATTTCGATGACAATTATCTAACAGAAATTTTTGCCCCAATTATAAAAAGAATAGAAGAATTGTCCGGAAAAAAATACGAAAGTAATAAAAAAAGCATGAGAATAATAGCAGACCATCTAAAAGCCGCCACCTTCGTCCTTGCAGAGGGCATTCCTCCAGGAAACAAAGAACACTCTTACGTCTTAAGAAGATTAATAAGAAGAGCAATAAGACACGCCCACTTACTAAGAATAGAAAAAAATTTTACAAAAGAAATTGCAAAAATAGTAATTCGCCTATACGAAAGGGACTACAAACAACTAAGAGAAAAGAAAAATTTCATTCTCGACGAGATAGAGAGGGAAGAAAATAAGTTCAAAAACACTCTAAAAACAGGTCTAAAATATTTTGAAAAAATATCCAAAGGAAAAAAAGAAATTAGTGGAAAAGAAGCTTTCCTCCTATACCAAAGCTACGGCTTTCCAATCGAAATGACTCTGGAGCTCGCAAGAGAGAAAGGCGTAGAAGTTAATACAAAAGAATTTGAAAAGGAATATGAAAAGCACAGAGAACTAAGCAGAACAGCCACCAAAGGGAAATTTAAGGCAGGCCTTGCAGATACAAAAGAAAGAACAATAAAGTTACACACAGCAACCCACTTGCTTCTTGCCGCCCTGAGAAAAGTTCTCGGCAAAAAGATTGTACAAAAAGGAAGTAACATAACCTCGGAAAGGCTAAGATTCGACTTTAATTTCGATAGAAAGCTCACAAACGAAGAAATAAAAAAAATTGAAGGAATAGTTAATGAAAAAATCTCAGAAGGCTTACAAGTAAGAAGAGAAGAAATGACCTTAGAAGAAGCCAAAAAATTGAATGCTTTAGGAACGTTTGAACATAAATATGGAGAAAAGGTTTCTGTATATTTCATAGGGGAGCGAGGAAAAGAGTTTAGCATAGAAATCTGCGCAGGTCCACACGTTGAAAATACGAGAGAACTTGGCCATTTCAGAATAATCAAACAAGAATCCGTGGGGGCAGGAATAAGGAGAATAAAGGCAACTCTTGAAGAAAAATAATTGGCCTTCAAAAATCACAATTTAAAAACTAACGAATGCCAACCAACAAGCTCACAAAAATTCAAAACTAATAAATCTTATCCAACCCGTATCGTTTTTTTAACCTCTCAAACTTAAGCTTCTGCCATCTTGTGATTTTTCCCTCTTCCCTAATTTTTCTCAAAATACTATCGAACTCGTCGGCATCCGCAAACTCGCGAACGTTCTCGAGAGAATCTCCCTCAAAAAGAACATAAATCTCTGGAGTCGAGCTTAACTTTCCTAGCCCCAAATAATAATTTTCTTCAGAGGAAATTATCGACGGGCCAGTTGTCTCTACAAAACAGTATCCACTTCCATTAATACTATGCTCCACAGAACACTTGATTCCTAAAGCCTCATGATCCTCCTCAGGATAGTACAATACTGCAACCCCATACCCCAACTCTCTCAAAAGTAAAGCGAGCAAATTAACTCTTTCCCCGCACACTCCTTGCCCAAAATACAAAACTTCATATGGGAACCTAAAAGAACTAAACTCATTGCCGCGAACTGAAATTCTTTCTCTGGATTCATTATAAGCAAGATTCTGAACAAGGCTTACAGCAATCCTAAGTTGATCAATCCTGTCTTTATCCAAATTTCTAATTTCCATGACAAGGGGGAGAACCAGCTCTCTCTGCAAAGAATCATTAATAATCCCAAGTTTAAAATCTGCCCTTGAAACATTCTTTTCATCGGACAAAGAAGCCTTCTTCCTCTTTTCTTTAAAATATTGTAGGACTCCCTCATAAACCACAAATTCCAAACTTTTCCATTTTCCATCAAGCACATACGAGAAATTCACCTTCTGAGGAGAAGTATGATACTTGGAAACGCAAAAATCTCCCTCTTGCTTCAAAGAGGAAGGACAACCACAAACAGACGCTTTAGGCACCAAAACTCCTCTATCACAAAAAAAAGGAGCGCTTGAAGAGCAAAGACCATTGGGAGTCCCATCGCCACACGTCTTCTCACCAAAAAGAAAAATCTCGATAAAAACTCCTACTAAAAAAATTACAACGAAAAAAATCCCGCACAAAAGCAAAAGCTTTAGCCTCATTCTATATAAATTGCTGGGCGGCCTGGTTTAACTTTTTTGGACTTTCCCTCCGGATCATACTTGTTCTTATCATTAACTGCAAAAACCGTAATCCCCTCAATAGAAGAATAAATCTCCGCCTCGTCTGGCAAAGCATATACATAAACCTTCGCGTTCTCCTTGCCAAGAAGCCTTTTAAGATTTGAAATATCTTTCTTCAATCTTGCTACGAGCTTTTGAGCATCCGCGATCACTTCCCTTTTCATTTTAATCTTAGAGAGATCTGCCTTAGGCCACTTCTCCAAGGAGATAAACCCCTTATTACCCAACCTCTCCCAAAGCTCTTCACAAATATGGGGACAAATTGGTGTTAAAAGTTTCAAAAATCTTTCCAAAGTTTCCTTCGAAACCTTTTTCTCTCTTTCCATAAATTCAAACAACTCTTTAATTTCAATGGAGGCCTTCCGATATTGAAAATTTTCAAAATAGCCTGTAATCCTATCAATAGCCTGATTCAATCTGGCCTCTAGAATAGAAGAAGACTTTCCTATCTTAACTTTACTGAAATAATCGAAAACCCTTTTTATAAATCGCAAACTCCCATTTATTCCCTTCTCAGACCACTGAATATCCTTATCTGGAGATGCCAAGCTACACAAAAAGAACCTCGCAGTATCAATCCCATACTTTTTCGAAACATCTTCTGGCAAAACGACTACCCCTCTTGACTTTGACATCTTTTGCCCATCCTCCGCATGAAGCATTCCTTGATGGAAAAGTTTTTTCGCAGGCTCTCTAAAATTAATCAAACCAAGGTCTGCTAAAAATTTTGTATAAAATCTAAAATAGATAAGGTGCATACAAGCATGCTCCGCCCCACCAATATAAACATCAATGGGACACCAATAGCTAACCTTTTTTTTATCAAAAATCTCTTTATCGTTCTTTGGATCACAATATCTCAAAAAATACCAGGAAGAATTCACAAAGGTATCCATAGTATCAGTTTCTCGTCGAGCATTTCCACCGCACTTGGGACACTTCGTATTTATCCATGACTCCGCACTTTCTAAAGGATTGCCCTTTCCGAAAACAACGTTCTTAGGAAGAACAACCGGGAGCTCATCCTCCGGAACAGGAACAATCCCGCATTTATCACAATAAACTATTGGAATAGGAGTTCCCCAATACCTCTGACGAGAAATTAGCCAATCCTTCAATTTAAACTGAACTTTTATTCTTCCCAGACCTTTCTTAATTAGATATTCCTTAATCTTTTCTTTCGCAATTTCGCTATCTAAACCGCTAAATTTTCCGGAGTTTACGAGCTTCCCCCTCCCTGTAAATGCCCTCTTTTCTGTTAAAGGTCCTTCGATAACTTGCTTAATCTTAATTCCATATTTCTTTGCGAATTCAAAATCTCTCTGGTCGTGCGCAGGAACAGCCATAACCATTCCAGAACCATAATCTGCAACAACAAAATTACCTGCATAAATTGGAACAAGCTCCCCTGTCAAAGGATTCTTCGCATAACTTCCGGTGAAAACACCCTCTTTTTCCAAAAACTCCAACTCCTTAATTGACTTTTTGGAAACAGACTTTATCTTCTTCAAAAATTTCTCAACTTCCGGCTTCTGCTTATCGGTCACAAACTTCATCAAATCAGGATGCTGAGCAGAAATAACCATAAAAGTGACACCAAAAATAGTATCTGGCCGCGTCGTAAAAATCGGAAACTTCTCCCCATTAACCTCAAAATCAATCTCCACCCCAACACTTTTACCAATCCAATTTCGCTGCATGGCTTTAGTCCTTTCGGGCCAGTCAAGATCATCCAAGCAATCCAAAAGTTCCTCGGCATAATCTGTTATCCTCAAAAACCATTGCTCCAAAAATCTCATCTCAACCTCGGTACCGCACCTCTCACATCTTCCCATTTTCACCTGCTCGTTCGCAAGAACCGTCTGACAACTAGGGCACCAATTCACCGATGCCTTCTTTCTATAAGCAAGCCCTCTTTCAAACATTTTCAAAAAAATCCACTGATCCCACTTATAATATTCTGGCTGAGAGGTATCTATAAGCCTCGACCAATCATAACTCAAACCAAGAAGCTTTTGTTGTCGAATGAAATTATTAATTGCCTCCTGAGTATATTTTTCAGGATGAATTCCATCTTTAATTGCCGCATTTTCTGCTGGCAGCCCCAAAGCGTCATATCCCATAGGATGCAAAACGTTAAACCCCTGCATAATTTTAAATCTCGCAAAAATATCTCCGATAGTATAATTCCAAGCATGACCCATGTGCAATCCTGAACCAGAAGGGTATGGAAACATCTCCAAAACATAAAACTTCTTCTTCGAACTAGACTCTTTCACCTCGAAAACTTTCTCTTTCAACCACCTCTCTTGATGCTTCCTTTCTATTGAAAGAAAATCATGCTCCATACGAGTTATCAATGGAATAAGTTTTAAATATGTTTCTGGTTTAACTAAAGCATGAAGAAAATAAAGGCATATCTACTCGGAGATAAAATTGTAACGAATGATTCGTTGGCACAAACTCTTTACCAAAAATCTTGTTTTGGAGAACCGATAAGTGAAAAAATAAGATACTCTCTCTCTGAAGCGATGTTTCTTGTTGAAAAGAAGGTACTAGAAATTTGGTCTCCCAAAAGAAAGCTAACTTCCGAAGAACTCTTCAAGAAATTCAAAAGGATAGACAAAAAGTTCCCAACAAAATATGCTGTGTTTAAAGACTTAAGGAAAAAAGGTTATATTGTCAAAACAGCTTTAAAATTCGGGGCTGATTTCAGAGTTTACGAAAAGGGAAAAAAACCAAAACAAACCCACTCCAAATGGATAGTTTTTACGGATACTGAACAAGGAAAAATTGATTGGAAAAACTTCGCCGCAAAAAACAGAATTGCACACTCAACAAGAAAAAAACTTCTAATCGCAATAGTCGACGAAGAAGAGGCTGTTACATATTACGAAGTGGATTGGATCAAACCATAAAAACATTTATAACATTGCCAAATTTCTCTACATTATGCCTGTAAAAGATACCTCAGAAATAAAAGAGAAAATAATCTTATTTATAAAACGAAATGGTCCAAGCTTGCCTATACATATTGCAAAAGAGATAGAACAACCTCTCCTTTTTACATCTGCATTTTTATCAGAGCTAAGTTCAGAAAAAAAAATAAGAACGAGTTATATGAGAATCGGGAGTTCTCCAGTATATTACCTTCCCGGGCAGGAGCCTCTCCTAAGCAAATTTTCTACCCACCTAAAAAGCAAAGAAAAAGAGGCATATGAACTTCTTAAAGAAAAAAAATTTCTAAAGGACAGCGAACAGCCTCCTGCGATAAGAGTCTCACTACGGCAAATAAAAGATTTCGCAATCCCCTTCGAATATGAAGGAGAATTGTATTGGAGATTTTTCATCACCCCCCCAGAGCAATTCAAAAGGAAAAAGGAAGAAAAAAAGAAAGAAGAGAAAAGGACTCCAAAAGAAACAAAATTAACAGGATCATCACAGAAAAAGAAAACCTCTATAAAAATGCCTAAAAAAGTGAAAGAAAAAATGAAAGAGAGGTTTTTTGCAAGAGTAAAACAATTTCTTTCTAAAAAATCTCTCGAAATTATCGACATTATAGGATTTTCCCGAAGTTCGCTTCTCTTAATAATCTCAAATAAAAAAGAGAATCAACTGTTGGTTGCATACGATAAAAAGAAAATCACTGAAACAGACTTGCTAAATGCATACAAAAAATCAGAAGAATACGGGCTTCCCTACACAATCTTGTGCACAGGCCACATCCCAAAAAAAATAGAAAACCTTCTCCAAGCAACAAAAAAACTTAAAAATGTCATCAAACTAGAATAAAAATCTTTAAAAAGCTTTAAAGCGAGGTAGTATGGGAAAAACAAAATCAAAAGCAATACGAAAATTCGCCGAAGAATTGCTAAAGCAAGGTATAGAGTTTAGCGAGGATTTTGAGGAGAATAAAAAAATCCTCGGAAAAACAATGCCAAGTAAAAAAATGAGAAACAAAATTGCAGGCTATTTGTGCAAACTCATGAAGAAACAAAAAAAGAGAGATTGAAAATGGCAAACGAAGAAACCCAAACGGATACAAAAACCGAAAAACAAGAAGAAAAAAACGGGAAAAGCGAGGAGAGTTCTAAAGACGCAGGCGTTGACACAAATGTGGTCTTGATTGGGTCCAAGCCCTTCATAAACTACGTGAAGGGAGTGGTTCTCCAAATTAAGACAAAAGGGAACAAAGAAGTAACCATAAAAGCCCGAGGAAAATTCATAAATCGGGCAGTTGACGTTGCAGAGGCCGTTAGAAAAAAGTTCCTAAAGGAACAGAACCTTCAGATAAAGAACATAGCAATTGATAGCCAGGAACTTGAAAACAAGAAAGGCAAAAAGGTCAACGTCTCAATGATAGAAATAACCCTCGCTAAAAAGTGAATCAATAAAACTTTTAAATAATTTTTTTTTATTATTCCCGTCTCTGTAGCTCAGCTGTTAGAGCGCCGCTCTCATGAGGCGGAGGTCGGGAGTTAAAGTCTCCCCAGAGACACTTTTTCTTTTTTTTCTCTCCTAATTAGCTACTCAAAACTTTCCTTGTAGAACTTGAAAGCAAAAAATAAGAATCATACCCTAACCCCCACTTATAACTAACTCTTCTTTTCCCGCGAAGAATTTTAAGAAGCCTCAAAAGCCTCTCAAGCTCTTTTTCATATCCTTCTTCAGATTTTTCTATTGTCTCTTCCTCCACCTCCTCCTTTGCAAAACTTTAATTCTCCGTCACCTTTTTTTCTTGGAAGAATATGAAAATGAACGTGCTTTACCACTTGCCCAGCACTCTCAAAATTATTGTTAAGCAAATTAAAACCATCACAGCCAAATTCTTTCATCAATCTCAATGCCACCTCTTTTACACAATAAACCAATTCCTCCCCCAACTTCGACGGTAAATCCAAGCAACTCTCAAAATGTTTTTTTGGGATTATCAAACTATGTCCCTCAACTTGCGGAAATGCGTCGGGAATTGCTATAAAATTATCTGTCTCAAAAATTTTTTTAGTCGGCAGCTCCCCCCTCACAATCTTGCAAAAGACACACTCCTCCATAGAAAAAATAAAAAAGAAAAAGTTTAAAAAACTTTCACACCAAATGCAAAAAACAAATTGAATATGTTTACCTCTTTTTTTTCTTCTTAGCAGCTTTCTTTTTGCTAGACTTCTTCTTAGAAGATTTTTTCTTTGTTGCTTTCTTCTTAGCTGCCTTCTTCTTTTTCTTAGCCGGCATTTTTTTCACCTCTATTTTATTTTAATTAGTTAAATAAAGAAATTGGTGTTTAAAAATTCTTCGGTAAAAAATTTTTTTGTAAAAAAAGAAGAGAAAAGAAGAAATTTTTACTGGCGCGTTCTGCACATTTTCCCGACGGGAACGAACCAAAACGAATTAAATAGGATCTCCAACCTCTTCTAAAGAAACTCCTTCCTCAATTAATCTCCTCAAAACCTCCTTCAACTCGTTTATTTTTACTCTAACTTGAAGAGTGGTGTCTCTATCACGAATAGTAACATCATTTCTTTTTAAGCTATCTCCATCAATAGTGATGCAATAAGGAGTTCCGATCTCGTCGTTTCTTGCATACCTTCTCCCAATACTCCCAGCTCGATCATAAACTACATTCCATTCTTTTTTCAAATCATTCACAATTTTCTCAGCAAGATCCTCGAATTCCTTCTTTTTCACAATTGGAAAAACTGCTGCTTTAATTGGAGCCAATTTAGGGTGAAGCCTTAATACAATATTTCCTTTCTCCACATCGGAAAAATACGAATCAAACATAAAAACGAGAAAAGCTCTTTCAACACCAAGACTCGGCTCACAAATAACATGAGGAAGAAATTTTTTCCCGTCCTTTTCATCAAAAAGTTTCAAATCCTTTTTAGAAAATTCCTCATGCCTCCTAAGATCATAATTTCCTCTATCGGCAATTCCCTGCAATTCCTTCCACCCAAAAGGAAACTCATACTCTAAGTCCCAACAATCCGACGAGTAATGAGCCAATTCCTCCTTTCTGTGCTGCCTCAACCTAAATCTCTCCGGATTAGCTCCTAAGCCCTTAAACCATAAAAAACAATTCGCAAGCCAATATGCATGCCAGTCATTCTTTATAATTCCTTTTTTGTATGCTTTACGAATACTCATCCTCTCTGCATCCATCCCTTTCTCTTGAGCCTCAGCAGAATAAATAAGAATTTCGACATCAGGGATTTCGTAAGGGCAACTCTGATTTTCCTTAATAAAATACTCTATCTCCATTTGCTCGAATTCTCTGCACCTGAAAAGAAAATCTCGAGGAGAAATCTCGTTTCTAAAAGCTTTTCCTATTTGCGCAATTCCGCACGGGAGTTTTAATCGAGAATTCCCGTAAACAAATTTGAAATTTGTAAAAATAAGCTGAGCAGTTTCTGGCCGAAGATAAGCTTTCCCACCCTCTCCAACGAAAGTTTCAAACATCAGCTTGAACTTTTTGGCATTTTCAAAATCATACTCTCCCCCACACGGGCATCGCACCTTTCCTATTTCTGCAGCATCAACTTTGTTAGCTTTATGGCACTTTTTACAAATAACAAAAATATCGTTGAAATTTTCCACATGACCAGAAGCCTCCCACACTTTAGGGGAAGTGATTATGCTTCCATCAATCCCGACAATGTCATCTCTACCATAAACATAAAACTTCCACCAGCAATCCTTTATATTTTTCTTTAGCTCTGCCCCAAGTACCCCAAAATCCCAAAAACCAGAATATCCTCCGTAAATTTCTGCAGAAGGGTAAACGAATCCTCTTCGTTTGCAAAAAGTAGCAAGTTCTTCAATACTCGGATTTAGTTTCTTAAGTTTTCTTAAAGAAGGTTTGCTAGAAAGGTCCCGCTCGGCAGATTCCTTTTCCGATGAAACTTTTTTCTTCATTGACTCCATAACCTCTTTCGCTTTTTTTTCTGCTTCCTCCCTGGTCTTCCCCAAATAGCAAATCGTCCTACTTACAACCTTCTTTCCTTTTCTAACGCTTTCCCTCAAATAGTAATATTCTCTTCCATGAATTTTCTGCTTAACGATATAAACCATAAACTACAAACCATAAAATTGTATATAAATGTTTTTAGCGAAGGCACTATTCTCCAAACACTTTAACTAAAACCCTCTTATCCCTCATTCCGTCGAATTCTCCATAAAAAATAGCTTCCCACGGACCAAAGTCCAACTTTCCATCCTTAACTGCTACAACAACTTCCCTTCCCATTATTGTTCGCCAAAGGTGGGCATAAGCATTATCCTCTCCAGCCTGGTGATGATGATAATTTAGATCCCTAGGAGCAAGTTTCTCTAGCCAATTCAAAAAATCCTCATGCAAACCCCTCTCGTCGTCATTTATAAAAACAGATGCTGTAATATGCATCGAATTTACAAGAACTAAACCATCCTTAATTCCAGATTCCTCAACAATCTTTTCAACCTCATCAGTAATATTTACAAACTCTATCCTCTTTCGCGTTCTAATATGCAAATATTTTGTGTAGGTTCTCATCTTATCTCGAAAAGAGGGAAGCGGAGACCGGGATTCGAACCCGGGAAAAGTCGGGCTGCAACCGACTGCAGTAACCGCTGTGCCATCTCCGCCCATCTACAAAGATCTGTACGATCATAATTATGAAAAAGGTTATTTAAAGATATTTGTAAAGTCTCGCAAAGAATTTGAATACAAAATGCCCCGGACAGGATTCGAACCTGCGACCTACTGCTAACTTCTGCAACGTTATCACTCAATAGAAGGCAGTCGCTCTATCCAGCTGAGCTACCGGGGCCCATAAAGAAAAAGAAACCTTCTATTTAAAAATTTGCCTTAACCTTTGTTAGATCTCAATTTTATAGAAATCCTTAGCAAGAACAACCTCTCCATCAAAAATCTCCTTTGCTTCCTCAAGAATCTGCTCTGGATTTTTATCATATCTCTGACTAAAATGGGTCAGAATCAATTTTTTAACTCTTGCCTTTTTTGCAATCTCGGCAGCTTGCTTAGAAGTTAAATGCTTTCTCTCCTTAGCCTTATCCTCCAACTCTGCACCAAAGTTCGCCTCACAAATAAGAATATCTGAATCCTTAGCAAAAGAGATTGCCTTTTTATTGAAGACCGTATCCAAAATAAAGCAAATCTTCGTATCTGGTTCCAAGTAAGTCAAATCCTTAGCAGAATATTTCTTTCCATTGCATCGAATACTCTTTCCCTCTTGAAGTTTCTGAAGCAACGGCCCCTCTTTTATCCTGTATCTTTTTAATTTGCCCTTATCAATTCTCCTCTTTCCCCGCCTCACAAAAGAATAAGCATTGCACGGAAGAGTATGATCCATTTTTTCAGCCATCAAAAGAAAATCTTCTGATTCGAAAAACTTGCCATGAACCTCCTCAACAACCACCTTGTATGAAGGCCTAATAGCAAAGAGCCCAAATAAATCTTTAATAAATCTTTCAGTTCGCTTTGGTCCGTAAATATAAAGAGTCTTATTATATCCGCTAAGCTCGAGAGTTTTCAAAAGCCCTGGAATTCCTAAAACATGGTCTGCATGCCAGTGAGTAATTAAAAGACGGGTAATCTTGCATGGATTAAGTCGCGCGATTCTAAATTGCCTTTGGGTCCCCTCACCACAATCGATAAGAAGGTTCTCTCCTTCAAAATTCAAAAGAATCGAAGTATGGTTTCTTTCTCTAGTCGGAATCGCGTCAGCAGTTCCCAAAAAAGTTATCTCAACTTTTGCGACCATGCTAAAAAAAAGAAAAAAAGGTTTTTATATATTGCCAAATCTCGTTCCACCCAGAAAACCTCTCTCAACTTATTCTTTTTTCAAAGCAGTAGATGCAGGAGAAATAAAAATTATAGTATCCCCTCTCAAAAAAGTCAACCCCAAATTCCTCTTAATTTCGTTATTTTGAATCTCTTTCGTATTATCCAATACCAAATTAATATGAATATCAAAAGCCAGCAATGTTCCTACAAATTGCTTATCTCCCTTTAAATGTACCAATACTTCCTGACCTTTCGAATTGTTCAACAAATCTAAGGGCCTTTCAATTCCATTAACCATACCTACTTCACTATAGCATTGTTTTTAAAACTTTCCCAAAAGCACCACTGCCGCCAATTGTCTAAAAGCCATACCCCCTTTTAAAACCCAATCAAACCGAACAAACGAAGAATTTTTAAACAAAATTCGAATAATCTAGATATGGCCACAAAGAAAGGAAGAAAAAAAACTGGTGGAAGATACAAAAAGAACAGAAAGAAAAAAGCATACGAAAGAAAAGGGCAAGCGGTTCCTGTAAAGCTCGGCCCTATCAAACGAAAAACAAAAAGAACTCGTGGGGGGAATACAAAAACGATTCTATTATCGGCAAATGTCATTAATATTCAAACAAAGAACAATAAAGTAAAAAAAGTAAAAATAAAGAATGTTCTTGAAACTCCTTCTAATAGGTTCCTTGCAAGGCAAAATATCCTCACTAAAGGCACAATCGTAGAAACCGAGCTAGGCAAAGCAAAAATAACGAATCGGCCAAGCCAAGAAGGTTGCGTCAACGGAGTTCTTATAGAAAAATAGAACGAGGAAAGGCAACGAGTCCTTTGAAAGCTCAAGCGTCTTAGAATCCCGACTACTTCTTAAATGAAGTGCTTTACCGAAAGACAATCTCTAACCTCCACGTTCGAAAAATTTACTACTTAAACAGACTATAAAAATAGAAAAGTTTTTAAAGGATAATGCTTTATAAAGTTTACTATTCATAAATAGCCCAATTGTTCTCAAATGGCATTCATAAAAAAATGCCCGGAATGCGGAAGTATAAATTTGGTCTATTATTCTCAGCTGGGGGAAATCGTTTGCAATGACTGTGGACTCGTCGTAGAAGAAAAAATGGTCGATTCCGGGATTGATCTTTCTGGAAAATTCGACAAAAATGAGAAAAAAGGAAGGGGCGGAGCCCCAATAAGCATGCAAAAATTTGATAAAGGACTAACAACAAACGTAGGAGAAATTTCTGATATATACAAGCTCGACCCAAAGCAAACGAGGAAATTCTTAAGGCTAAAGAAATGGCAAGAAAGAGTTGCAACATCTATCGAAAGAAATTTGAGACTCGCCATGGCAGAATTAAGAGTTATTGCGTCCTATCTTAACTTACCGAACGTTGTAAGAGATGAAGCAACAAGAATCTATAATTATGTCCTTCAAAGAGGATTAGTAAGGGGAAGATCAATGGAATCAGTAATAGCAGCCTGCCTATATGCAGCATGTAGGTCGTACAGCATTCCGAGGACCTTAGATGAAATGGCTGCAGCTTCTGATATAGAAAGAAAAGAAATCGGAAGAACCTATAGGTTCATAATAAGAAAACTCGGAATAAAAGTAAAGCAAAGCTCTCCAAAAGATTATATTTCCAGATTCGCATCAGTTCTTAAGCTTTCCCCAAAAACGCAAAATGACGCGCTTAAAGTTTTGAAAGAGGCTGAAAAAGTTGAATTAACTTCTGGGAGAGGCCCTGCTGGAATTGCTGCCGCGGCACTATACGTCGCTGCACTAATGAACGACGAGAAAAAGACCCAGAGAGAAGTCGCAGACATTGCAGGAATAACCGAAGTCACAATTAGAAACAGATACAAAGAACTCATCGAAAAACTAAATTTAGAAAAAAAGATTAAGCAAAAAGAAGCAGAAGCAAAAAAGAAAAAA
>JAFCDW010000007.1:0-487 GCA_017609475.1 Candidatus Pacearchaeota archaeon | reverse complement strand
GTATTTGGTTCATAATCCTTCTTAAAATTAATGATTGCCCCTCTTCCAAATTCTTTCAGCCTATTTTTGTTAATGAAACTCTTTTCTGCTTGTGTTAATTCCTTCACTTTCTTTATTTCAATTATAATCTTCCTCATAACTGCTAAAGCGCTCGGAAGTTTATTAAGCTATCGCATTTTTTAAAAGCCTGTATTCCAAAGCTTTTTATATCCAACTCCTCTCCTAAAATAAGATGCATAAGCGGAGATGCCGGAGTGGTCAAACGGGACAGGCTTAGGACCTGTTGGCTTAGCGCCTACCTAGGTTCGAATCCTAGTCTCCGCATATTCCATTAAAGCAGAAAAAATAAGAACCAAAAACAGGAACCAAAAACAGCCAATTGAAGCAACAAACATAAAAACTTCTTGAATCAAAAAATTTCCAAAATGAATTAAAAGAGAGAGATAAAAATCTAACAAAGCCAACCTACCCCTTCGTCCCACTATTC
>JAFCDW010000039.1 GCA_017609475.1 Candidatus Pacearchaeota archaeon | reverse complement strand
GAGCGTGAGAAACAAAAAGCGCCCGTTCCAAAAGAGATGTCTGATCTAGGAATCGAGTTTTGGGAGTAATTATGATTTTTGCCCCGGCTTAGCCGGGGTTTTTGTTTTTTATTTTGTTTTTCGATGCTTTTGTTTTTTTGATGCTTTTTTCTTTAGCCTTTTTTAGAGGGTTTTTTGCTTGGATTTTTCGAAGAGCGATTGACCTTTTTTCTAAAAGAATTAATCCGTCGCTTTGGCTCCGATGTCATGGAGTAGTACGGCGTTCAATAACAAGTTTGTGGACGCCAATTTTTACTAATGTTCGTCGAGAGAGATTTCTATCGTTTCCATCAAAAGGCAAGTTTTCATCAGGAGATAGAGTTATACATTGAGCTTTTTAGGAACCTTTTTTTGTTTTTGTCCGTATTTTTCGAAATAAAGGACATTATCCAAGTCAATTTTTAATTGTCGAGTATATTTCTTTTTAAGCTCATATCCGATTGGAAATAGTGCTTCTACTTCGATCTCTTCGGGAATATTCAAGATTTCCTTCACTATCGAATCAACGAAGTGTCCTACCCAACAAGTCGCCAATCCCTTTTCTTCGATTTTTAGTAAGAAGTTTTCTATTGCTGCCCCTGCTTGTTGTTTGGCATATCTTTTTCCTCTTTCTCCGTAAGCATTTACTAGGCGATCTATTTTTGAGCAAACCACGAGGACGAACTTGGCATTTTCGATGAAAGGCTGCTCAGCAGCTTCTGCAAGTTTTTTTATTTTGTCCAAGTCTTCAACAAGAATGAATTTTAGGGTAAAATTGCCTCCGGCCGTTGGCGCATACCTCATTGAATTAATACATTCTATAATCTCGTCCCATTTTGGTTTTTTAGTGCTGAATTTTCTCACACTATGCCTTTGTTGGATTGCTTGGTCTAAATCCATGGACTTAATAATTCATTCAAGTTTTTAAACTATTCGAAGCTAATTTCTCCTCCGCCGAGGCATTTTTTGCCTTTGTAAAGAACTATTGCTTGACCTGGAGATACGCCTGTTATCGCCTCTTTCAGAATTACCTTTTTTTTGTCTAGCTCTATTTTTGCCGGAAGAAGTTCGCCGACGTGTCTAATTCTTGCTAAGACTCTTTTACATTTCGGTTTCCCACTTATCCAGTGAACGTTTTTCATTATTATCTCTTTTCTGAAATTTAGGGGATGATTTTGAGGAGCTGCTATGATTATGTTTTTTTTAATGTCCTTTTTTGCGACATACCATCTTGACAATCTTTTTTGTTCTTTTTTTTCTATTTCCATGCCGAATCGCGGTCCGATTCTTTGTCCAATAGTATAATAATAAACTCCGTCGTGAGTTCCGATAACATTCCCTTCGGGGCCAAGGATTTTGCCTTTTTTGGGTTTTATTCTTTGCTGTAAGAATTCTTTGAGGTTGACTTTTCCAATAAAGCAAATTCCGACAGTGGATTTCTTGTTGTAGTTTGGGAAATTGTGCTTTTTGGCAATTTCTCTCACTTCTTTTTTAGTGTAGTTTCCTATTGGAAAAAGGCAGTGCTTTATTTGATTTTGTGTTAGGCGGTATAAAAAATAAGATTGGTCTTTTGATTCATCTTTTGCTCTAAGCAATTCGTTTTTCTTGTTTTTCCTTACATAATGTCCTGTTGCAATTAGGTCGATTCCGAGTTTTTTTGCTTCTTTTATTAGGAGAGGAAATTTTATTTTTTGATTGCAGACTATGTCGGGATTAGGAGTTAGTCCTTGCTTATATTTTTTAAACATGAGTTCTACAACCTCTTTTTTGTATTGCTTTTCAAAATCGAATGTTAATAGAGGGATGCCTAGTTTGATAGCTATTCTTTGGGCCATTCTTCTTTCTTCTTTCCAAGCGCACTCTCCCAATTCGTTTTTCGTATCACTCCAATTTTTCATAAACGCTCCAATTACTTCGTATCCCTCTTTTTTTAAGAGGAGCGCAGCTACGCTCGAGTCTACTCCTCCAGACATTGCAACAAGGACTTTTTGATTCTTTGAAGCCATTTTATTTTGGGATTTTATTAGTTAGAATTAGTATGTTAAAAAGTTTTGGAGATTCGTACGCCTCGGGTAGGACTCGAACCTACGACTTCACGGTGTCTGAATTAACAGCCGTGCGCTCTAACCAACTGAGCTACCGAGGCTTGCTTAAAAGACCAAAACACGGCTCTATTTAAAATTATTCTTTGGCTTATTTTGTTCTTTATAATCTTTATTTTAGCCCCAGGTCGTAGATGGGTTTTATTTGATGCTTTTCGAGAAAATGATATACGTTAGAATGCTTTGATCCTCTTATGAGAGCAATTATAGCTTCTTGGGCCCTTTCGATTCTTTCAGGGTCTCCTATAATTCCAACCTCGTTTCCTTTTATCTCGAAGAAGCATTTGGTGAGTTGCCTTAAGACCCTTAGGGTTTTTCCTTTTTTTCCTATTATTCTCGCTCTTATTCTTGAAAGGTCCTTTCGTGTAGTATATTCTTTGAGATTTATTCTTTCGAATACGAAGTTCTCTTTTTTTATTGATAGAGCTTCTTTAAATGGAAAGCCAAAGTTAAGTGCCTCGATAACTTTTTCTCCATAGTACTCTTCTTCTGGCTTCCCTTTGATAGAAACGTTTCTTCCTTTGTTGGATATTTTTAAATGTAACTCTCTTTCTAATCTCTTTTTGTTTTTCAAGATTCGCGGTAGCTTTTCGGAAAAGATGGTTTTCATGCGTCTAAAATCCTCTTTTTCATTATAAACTTTTTGTTACAAGGTTGTTTGTCTTGAATTAGAGTGGTTTCTTAGAATTCTAGTTTTTCTTTTTCAAGGTATCCATGTTCTTTTAACCATTCCACTTGGGCGGGTTTGTATTTGAAGATTATATCCCCTCTCGATTTGTCCAACTCCCAAAGTTCGACGATGACTACATCGTTTGGCCTTAACCAGAGCCTTCTTTTTAGTCTTCCGGGAACTCGGCATTTGCGAACCTTTCCATCGAGGCAATCGAGGCAGTGGACTTGCATCTTGTTTCCTCCGAGCCGCATTTCGATAATTCCTATTACTTGATTCTCTTCTGGAAGCTTGACTCTTCCAACTTTTTGCTCTTCTTCGGTTTCGAATTCCTTTTCCATAATTTAATTTAGAGGAGGATGGTTTATAAAATGTGTGTTACTTGAGGGATTTAGAGAATTTTGGAAATCTGTATTCTTATTCTTTTGTAATTAGTTGTACTGCCCAATTTACAAAGTCTTCATTGTCCTCAAAAGTAATCAATTCTTTTTCATTAAATAAGGCATACATTCTTCTTTCATCCGGCCTTAAGCCGTACCAATCGAAATACTCGTTTCTCATTCTCCTGATTGTGATCTTGTTCTCCTGAACGACTGTTGGGTCTTCGGAATTTTCTACTTCTAAAACTGTGGAAAATTTGGTTTTATCTTGGTCATAGATTACAAAGCGATTTTTTTCATAACAAAGAATACTTATGTGGGTAGGCCATAAAATGTTGTAGCAATCTATTGTATCATTGTATGCTCTCATTAAAGATAGTGTGGCTACAGCCCAATCTTCGCAGTCCCCTCTTTTCCTTTTTAGAGTCTCTGTGGGAGTTTGCCAATACTCTGATTTTTTAAATTGATTCCAATCCGAAACGTAAGAGATCCTCATATACTTTGCAATTATGTCTAAGTCTTCCCAAGTGTTGTTCTTAAAATACTTCCTTAAGTTCTTTTCTAAGTATGGCTTTGCTTCTTCTGGTCGAATAAAATCTTGCATTTCGATATAGTATTGGGGCCAGCGAGGGTTCAAGTCCATTTCAAACTCTAGGTCTTCGTTGTTGTAAAAGTAGTATTCTAAGCCATCGACTGTCCAGTAACCTGCGAAAGGGAGATTTGCATCTTCTCTGAAGCAATGATCTGTTCTTCCAAAGATGTAAAGGGTGGAATTATTCTTGAATTTTTGCTCATACTCTTTCTTTGTGAGTGCCAAGACCCCTTCTTGTGTTTCTCCTAGAAGGGCATTATCGACATAGACCTTTCCATTTAATTTGCAACCCGTTTTATTATCATAAAAAATAATATTTATTTTTTTGGGCTTTAGATTTTCTTCATTGACAACAAAGTTGTACTCTTTGAACTCCGATAAGTTTGAAGGAAGGTCATAGGTAAAATTAAATGTCTCTCCTCCGTAAGAGGTCCTAAACTC
>JAFCDW010000038.1 GCA_017609475.1 Candidatus Pacearchaeota archaeon | reverse complement strand
AATAAAAGATTATAAAGGCGGTAAGTTTGATGGAATTTTCACCTCTCCGCCATATGTCGGTTTAATTGACTACCATGATCAGCACCGCTATGCATATGAGCTTTTTGGTTTTGATGATAATGGATTTAAAGAAATTGGCCCTGCCTCAAAAGGTAGAAGTAGAGAGGCCAAAGAGGAGTATAAGAAAGACATAATTGCTGTGTTTCAGAATATGAATAGATTTTTAAAACCAAAAGCAAAAATTTTTGTAGTAGTTAATGACAGAGACAACTTATACCCGGAAGTAGCGGCGGCTTGTGGATATAAAATTGAAAAGATTTATCACAGACCGGTACTTATGAGAACCGAGCGGGATAATGCTCGTTTCTCAGAAAGCATCTATTATTTCATTAAGCAATCTTAGAAAATATGGCTTTATCTAAAACGCAAAAACAAAAAATAAGGGAGCTTTTAGAGAAGAAGATAGAGGATAAATTAAAACGGTATGCCCGCGAAAGCTCTTCAATGCCGTTTTTAGTCCGTTTAATTCAAGACAGCGAAAAGGTAGCAGCCTATTCTTTTATTCACTCCATAGCTACTACTTTAGGGATGTCAATATATGAAGATGTTTCGAAAATAATCGCCGAAGAGTCGGCAGAAGAATGTTTTACTAAATATGACATCGGAGGTGTAATTTCTAGAGAACAAAAATCTGTAATTGATGAAATCATTAGGAAACTAAGAAATGGTGAGAAAGAAGTTAATCATGATGAAGAAGTAAAACTTGTTCTTTCAGCACCCGCAAAAGATGGAAAGGCACAAAAAGAGGGAAGAATAGCAGATTTTTATATGCTCCGTGATGGTATAGAACATTATTTTGAAATAAAGACAGTAAAACCTAACATTGATGTTTTTACAAAGTCAAAGGCAAAGTTATTAGAGTGGATCGCTAGAAAAAGAAAACCAGTAAGGGTATTTTTGGCTTTTCCTTATAATCCATATCACCCACAACCATATGAGCGATTTACAGAACAGGGAATGCTTGAGCGGGGTAAAGAATTTTTAATAGGCAAAGAATATTGGGATTTTCTTGGTGGAGATAATACTTTTGAGGAATTGTTAGATTTATTTGATTTGGTAGGCAAAGAATTCAAAGAGAAAATTCAACAAAAAATTAAACAGGTTGCTAAAGAGAAAATGGAAGATTAATCTATTTGTTATTCTTCTTAAGATTATGATTTCGAGAGTTAGAATAGAAAACTTTCGTTCAATAAAAAAGATAGATTTTACTCCTCCACGTCTTTGTGCTTTAGTTGGTGCTAATAATGTAGGAAAATCAAATATTCTAAAGGCATTGGATATTTTACTTGGAGAAACTTATCCTGGGGATAGAGCTTTTAATAAAGATGATTTTTATAATAGAGACACTAATAGGGAGATAAAAATTAGTGTTTGGTTTGATCCACCTTTGCCTTCTTGCCGTTGTAAGAGCAAAGAAAGCAACCAGAATGAACATATGAACGCGAAAGCGTTTCATCTAATCCATAATCAAAATGGCACATTCTTTGAAGTAGAGGACGACAGTAACAGTAATAGGTTATATTGGGGTAATAATGAGGTTAGAAAATTAGCGCCAATTGTTTATATTCGTGCTGATAGAAACTTAGAAAAACAACTTTCAATTAGTGAATGGACCTTGCTTGGAAAAATACTTAAAGAGGCTGATAAAGAATTCAGAGCAGGAGAAATTGTTAAAGAAGAAGTTAGATTAACCCAAAATGAATCTGATCTTAAAGATGCTATGGATAAAGTCTTAGAGATCCTAAAAAGACCTAATAAATATCAACAGTTAGAAAATTCTCTTTTAAAAAATCTGAAAGATCAAACAAAGGATTTGCTGGAAGACTTTAATATAGAACTGAAGCCATATAACCCACTTCATTACTATAAAACCCTTCAAATTCTTGGAAAGGAATGGGGAAATTTTTTTGAAGTAACAAGTATGGGATCGGGAATCCAAAATCTAATCCTATTAGCTCTATTTAGGACATATGCAGAATTAGAAAAAGAAAACGCGATCCTTGCAATTGAGGAACCGGAAATATATTTGCATCCTCACACAGAAAGACAACTTTATAGAATTTTTAGAGATCTTGTATATCCCAAAGAAGGAGAGGGGGCACAAATTTTTTATACAACTCATTCTGCTAACTTTGTAGATTTATCCAACTATAAAGAGGTTATTCTGGTAAAAAAGGATAAAGAAAATGGGACAAAAGTTTTTTTATCAAACCTAGATTTTGGAGATGAGCGAGAAAGAAACGAATTAAAAGTAATAACTGAATTCAATCAAGAAAGAAATGAAGTTTTCTTTGCTCGGCGCGTATTATTAGTAGAAGGTAATACCGAAAAACACGCCCTCCCGAGATTGTTTGAGTTAAAAGGTTATCCGGTTGATGAAAATGGAATTTCTATCGTAGAAACGGGGGGAAAGGGCAATATTCCATTTTTTGTAAAGATTTTAAGCAGTATGAATATTCCATGGGTAGTGATTTATGATACCGACTCAAATTATCTTTTGTCAGAGGAACAAATGACTGCTATCAACGAGGCTCTAAAAAATCCAGATATAAGTGAATCTGAAAAAAGAAAATTAAAGTCAAGATTAGAAAAACACAAAGAGACTTTAAGAAAAAACAAATTAATTAGCAATTTAGAGCACCAAGATAGAATCTTTGGTCTAGATCCAAATTTTGAAAGCATATGCGGTCTTCCAACGCCTTCAGAAGAATGGAAAAAAATAAGAAATGCAAGAGATAAATTTTTAAGCTATAATACCTATGAAGAGGCACCATCTCGACTGAGGGAAGCGGTCGAGAAGTTGCTTGAATTAGACGAACTGTTAAATGGTGTTGGTCAGAGAAACCAAGATAGTTATAATGAAGAGTCCTTGAACGATATACCTTTTTGATCGCTCCGCCCCCCTCAAAAAAATTTTTGGCAAAGTCATGTCCGCCGAAGGCGGACAGAGAGGGCGGGGAGCGACGGCGCTTTTCTGCGTCAGCAGAAAGGCAAAAAGGGAAAATTTTCGTTCCTTAATAGAAAAAATTTTGTCGGGCGCGCACATTAAAAAATATGTTGAAAATTTTTCCTTTTTGCTTCTCCGCCGTCAGGCGGAGTTGCGCCGGCGCAGGGCGGGTTCTGCGCCCTGACGGGCGCAGAATTCTGCTCAAAGTAGGTTCGAGCATCGTTCAGTAATTGCGACTTTTTAAACCATCTTTTATTCTCTGATGATTACTCTTGAATCTCTTTCTTCCGGAAAACTGGTTGGAATAATTAAAAAGGGCGGGGTAGGTGTAATTCCGACCGATACTA